>JAZRYM010000068.1:0-23312 GCA_045600765.1 Acutalibacteraceae bacterium
CATTGTGTTTCTTTTGCGACCGAGTGAATTTCCGATTTATACTAGCGTTAGTCCGAAATAAAGCCCTGATCTCGATGAAATCAGGGCTTTTGTCTTCTTTGTATACTTTGTGCTTGTGAGTGAATATTGTTTTTATTTCGGCAATTGCGCAAGGAAAGAAAAAAGCGGCCTTCAGCCCACGGTTAATTCCGTGGGCTTTCGTGCCGCCATGGATCACAAGCTCTTAAGCTTTTTCACTGCATCCTCAAGAAGCTCGCCCTCAAAGTGCTCAATTTTTCCTTCATCGCAAAGGGCTGCAAGAGCAGGATCGATAGGCATTCTTCCCAGAATCTCCAGACCCTGTGCATCTGCCACTTCATCCAGCTTGCTTTCTCCAAAGATATTGATTTTCCTGCCGCAGTCAGGACATTCTACGTAACTCATATTCTCGACAATGCCGAGAACAGGAATCTTCATAAGCTCAGCCATACGGACAGCCTTTTCTACAATCAGGGAAACCAAATCCTGCGGTGAGGAAACTATTATAATTCCGTCAACAGGAAGCGACTGGAAAACAGTGAGAGGCACATCGCCCGTTCCCGGCGGCATATCCACAAACATATAGTCCACGTCGTCCCAAATCACTTCCTGCCAAAACTGCTTCACCGTTCCCGCCAAAATCGGGCCGCGCCACACGACGGGGTCGGTCTCGTTTTCAAGAAGCAGGTTGACCGACATCACTTTAATGCCGGTTTCCGACCGCACGGGGAAAATCCCCAGTTCATTCCCGCTCGCACGCTCGTGAAGCCCAAAATATTTCGGGATAGACGGGCCGGTAATATCCGCATCCAGCACGGCGGTTTCAAACCCGCGGCGGCGCATGGTGCACGCAAGCAGCGACGAAACCATCGACTTGCCCACACCGCCTTTCGCGCTGACGACACCGATAACTTTCTTAATGTGGGACAGTTCGTGCGGTGCGGCAAGCAAGCTTTCCGGCTGGTTGCGGTGGTCACACGCCTGCCCGCAAGTAGAACAATCATGGGTACATTCGCTCATTTTAAGACATCCTTTCCATTTCGGGGTATACTTCCCCACTTTTTTATACAGATTTAGTATAGCACATTTTTTCTCGCGCGTAAAGAAAAAAAGAGCCTTTCGGCTCTTTTTCTTGTTTTTTCTTCTTGTTTACGCTTTTTCTTCCGCTTCACAGTAGACGCAACGGCGGGTTTTTCCGTCAGCGGAAATGGTGAACCGGTGGGCAAGTTCTTGCTCACACGAGGTGATGCACCGCGGATTTTCGCATTGACCGCCCTCTTGCCCCATCGCGTTTTCATAAGGCAAATCGCGCTCGGCAAGCAGTTTCAAAATAAGCGCCATCCGCATATATTTCCCGTTTTTCACTTGCTCAAAATAGCACGCACGCGGGTCATCGTCCACCTTGACGCTGATTTCGTTCACGCGCGGCAACGGGTGGAGCACACAGCAGTCGGCGGTGGCTTTTTGCATCTTCTCCTCGGTCAGCACGTACACGTCTTTCAGGCGTTCATACACCGCCGGGTCGTCAAACCGTTCGCGCTGAATACGGGTCATATAGAGAATATCGAGTGCGGGAAGCGCCTCTTCCAGCGAAGCGGTTTCGCGGTACGAAAGCCCGTTCTTTTCGATTACTTCACTCTTGACGTAATCGGGCAAGCGCAGTTCTTCGGGCGAAATCAACACAAATTCCACACCGGTATAGCGGGACAGCGCGCCAATCAGCGAATGGACGGTGCGCCCGTATTTGAGGTCACCGCAAAACCCCACGCGCAAGTTGGAAAACCGCCCTTTGTGGCGGTGAATGGTGAGCAAGTCCGCCAGCGTCTGTGTCGGGTGGCAATGCCCGCCGTCGCCCGCATTGATAACGGGAATACGCGCGTTTTGCGCCGCGACCAGTGCCGCGCCCTCTTTCGGGTGGCGGATGGCAATCACGTCCGCATAGCACCCGACGGTGCGCGCCGTGTCGGCGATACTCTCCCCTTTTTCGGTGGAGGAAGTGCCCGCGCCGGACACCGACAGCACGTTTCCGCCCAGTTCGTACATCGCCGCTTCAAAACTTAAACGCGTGCGGGTGGACGGCTCGAAAAACAAGGTGGCAAGTTTTTTGCCTTTACACGCCTGCGCGTATTTTTCGGGGTTGTCCAAAATATCTTCCGCGGTGGCGATGAGTTCGTCCAACTCGGCAACGGACAAATTCAGCGTATCAATCAAGCTTCTCATACGTTACGCTCCCATCCAGCTCTCGTCCGAGGGATTGTTGCGGAACGCAATCAGCCGTGCAACGTCGGCGGGCGCGATATACCCTTCGGCGGCGGCAACTTCGGCGATGGTATCGAAGTTGGTCAGCGAGATGTTTTTGACGTTGGCGGCGGCAAGGCGGTCAAGTCCTTTTTGCATCCCATAGGTGAAAATGGAGACGACACCGAGCACCTCGGCGCCCGCTTCGCGCAACGCTTCCACCACTTCAATCACACTGCCGCCGGTGGAGATGAGGTCTTCCACCACCACCACTTTTTGCCCCGCTTCAAGGTTCCCCTCAATGCGGTTTTGGCGGCCGTGGTCTTTGTTGCCGGAGCGCACATAGCCCATCGGCATTTTGAGCAGATGCCCCACAATGGCGGCGTGCGCGATACCGGCGGGGGAAGTGCCCATCAGCACTTCCGCGTCGGGATAGTTCTCTTTCACAAGCGCGGCAAGACCGTTTTCCACATCGTCGCGCACCGCGGGCGCTGTCAAGGTCAAACGGTTGTCACAGTAAACGGGGCTTTTAATCCCGCTCGCCCAGGTAAACGGCTCTTCCGGGCGGAAGAACACCGCTTTAATTTTCAGCAAATCTTTGGCAATCACTTGGCTCCAGTTCATTTTTTCTCCTCCTCTTATTCTTCGTTTCCTCAATCGACAAATTCCGCAAGGCAGCGTTCATACGCCGCAACCGGGTCAGCGGCGGCGGTAATCGGGCGACCGACCACAATGTAGTCCGAACCGATTTTTTTCGCCTCTGCCGGGGTCATCACCCGTTTTTGGTCGCCCACGTCCCCGTCGGCAAACCGCACACCGGGTGTCACCGTCAAAAAGGATGTTCCGCAGGTCGCGTGCACCTTTTCCGCTTCAAGCGGCGAGCACACCACCCCGTCAAGTCCCGCGTTTTTCGCGTTTTTCGCGTAATGCATCACCACTTCGTCAATCGGCTCTTTGATGAGCAAATCCGTCTCCATACTCTCCTGGTCGGTGGAGGTGAGTTGCGTCACCGCGATAAGAAGCGGGCGTGTACCGTCCGGGCGGGTAAGCCCTTCCAAAGCGGCTTCCATCATCCGCGTTGTTCCCGCGGCGTGGAGGTTCGTGATGTCCACGTCCAAGCGAGACAGCACCGCCATGGATTTTTTCACGGTATTCGGAATATCGTGCAGTTTCAAATCGAGGAAGATTTTGTGTCCTCGCGCTTTCAGTTCCCGCACAATGGCAGGACCCTCGGCGTAAAACAACTCCATTCCGATTTTCACAAACGGCTTTTTCCCGGTAAATTTGTCCAAAAAGGCATAGGTTTGTTCGGCGGATGCAAAGTCACACGCCACAATCACGTCTTTTCCCATACTTACGCTCCTTTTACGCTTGTTTAATAATGTCCGAAAGGTTGTCTATGCCGTATTGTTCCATCGCACGCGGCAAATCCGCCACAATGTCACGGCAAACAAAGGGGTTCACAAGGTTGGCGGCACCGATTTCCACCGCCGTTGCACCGGCGAGCATCATTTCGAGCACATCCTCTGCCGAGGAAACGCCGCCCATACCGACGACGGGAATATCTACCGCGTGGGCGACTTGGTACACCATACGGAGTGCCACCGGGAAGATTGCCGGCCCGGAAAACCCGCCCATTTTGTTTGCAATCACCGGCTTTTTCGTCTTTAAGTCGATGCGCATCCCGAGCAAGGTGTTGATAAGGCTGATGCCGTCCGCGCCCGCCGCTTCGCACGCTTTGGCGATAGCGACGATATCGGTCACGTTGGGCGACAGTTTGACGATGACGGGTTTGGTTGTCACCGCTTTGACCGCTTTGGTCACTTCTGCCGCGGCGGCGGGGTCGGTGCCGAAGCTCATTCCTCCGCCGTGGACGTTCGGGCAACTGACGTTCACTTCCAGCCACCCGACTTGCGGTTCTTTATCTAATTTCGCGCACGTTTCGGCGTAATCCGAAACAGAAAAGCCGGACACGTTCGCCATTACCGGCTTGTGAAAGCAGGCGGCGAGTTTCGGCAATTCTTCCGCAATCACGCGGTCAACACCGGGATTTTGCAGTCCCACCGCGTTAATCATTCCGGCGGTGCACTCCGCAATACGCGGAGTGGGGTTGCCGAAACGCGGGTCTTTGGTCGTGCCCTAAAACGAAAAGGTTCCGAGGCAGTTGATATCATACAGTTCCGCAAATTCATAGCCGAACCCGAACGTGCCGGAGGCGGGAATCACGGGGTTTTCAAGCGGAATTCCGCAGAGGTTCACACTTAGGCTTCCCATAAGATTTCCTCCTTTGTAAGCACCGGGCCGTCTTTGCAAATGCGCTTGTAGCCGGTCACCGTTTTGCACGAGCAACCCATACACGCGCCGAAGCCGCACCCCATCCGCTCTTCAAAACTGAACTGGCCGGAGGTGGTCGTTTTCGCAAACACCGCTTTAAGCATCGGTTCCGGCCCGCAGGTGTAGAAATAGTCGTAGGAAGCGGGAAGTGCATCGGTCACAAAGCCTTTTTTTCCATACGAGCCATCGGCGGTGGTCACCGTCACGTCCGCGCCGAGCGCTTTGAACTCGTCCTCAAAAAAGATTTCGTCCGCTTTGTTGAAGCCGAGCACCACCGACACCGTTTTGCCGGCGGCGAGCAGGCGTTTGGCAAGCAAGTACAACGGCGGAACACCGACACCGCCGCCGAGAAGGAGCACACGCTCCCCTGCTTTTTTCTCGTCGTAGCCGTTACCGAGTCCGGTAAGCACGTCCACCGTGTCGCCCGCGACCATTTCGCTCATCTGTTTCGTCCCTTGCCCCACAACTTTATACACGAGGGTCAGTTCCCCGTCGGTGCAGTCGCAGACGGAGATGGGACGGCGGAGAAATTTCCCCGCTAATTGCAAATTGACGAATTGTCCGGCACAGGTAATGGCGGACGTGTCACCCGCAAGCACCATTTTGAAGACCAGTGGGTTGAGCGCCGTATTTTCTTTAACGGTAAACAGTCCTTGTTTCATAACAGGCGTCCTTTCAGGCGTCGATGGTGGAAATCGTCAGGGTGGTTTCTTCCAGCACGTCAAGCAGCACTTTCACGGTGTCGAGCGACGTGAAAATGGTGACGTTGTTTTCGGTCGCCAAGCGGCGGATTTGCATACCGTCGCTGACCTGACCGGTCGCACCGATATCGCGGGTGTTGATGACGTAGGCAATGTGCCCTTGACGCATCGCGGTCGGGATTTCGTCCTCGTCTTCGCTGATTTTTTTGAGAACGTGGGTGCGAATATCGTTGTTTTTGAGGAACTGCGCCGTGCCGGCGGTCGCCTCAATGTTAAACCCGAGGTTGTAGAACCGGCGAATCAGCGGCAGCGCCTCGTCTTTATCGCTATCCGAAACGGTGACAAACACCGTGCCGTAATTTTGCATATGCGTACCGGAGGCTTGAAGCGCCTTATACAGCGCGCGGTTGAGTTTATCGTCGTAGCCGATGGCTTCGCCGGTGGATTTCATTTCCGGCGAGAGGTAGGCATCAAGACCCTTGATTTTGTTGAAACTAAACACCGGTACTTTGACGTAAAAACGGTTTTTCTCGTCCGGATAGACGTCGAAAATGCCCTGTTCTTTGAGGCTCTTACCGAGAATGACCTCGGTAGCAATATCCGCAAGGCTGTACCCCGTCGATTTGGAGAGGAACGGCACGGTACGGGAAGAACGCGGGTTCACCTCGATAATATACACGTTTTCATCGTGGTCCACAATGAATTGGATGTTATACAGTCCGACAATGCCGATGCCAAGGCCCAATTTTTTGGCGTATTGCAAAATCGTGCCTTTCACCTTGTCCGAGATAGAGAACGCGGGATACACGCTAATGGAGTCACCCGAGTGGATACCGGTGCGCTCCACCAGTTCCATAATACCGGGAACAAACACGTTGCGCCCGTCACAAATGGCATCCACCTCAACCTCTTTGCCCTGAATGTACTTATCGACGAGAACCGGCTTGTCCGCGTCGATTTCCACCGCGGTTTTGAGGTAGTGGCGCAGTTGTTCCTCGTTCGCGACAATCTGCATAGCGCGGCCGCCGAGCACAAACGACGGGCGCACAAGCACGGGATAACCGATTTCCGCCGCCGCGGCAACGCCGTCTTCAATCTTCGTGACAGCGCGTCCTTGCGGTTGCGGGATGTGGAGGTCTTGCAAAATCTTCTCGAAGCTGTCGCGGTTTTCGGCGCGTTCAATCGCGGCGCAATCGGTACCGATGATTTTCACGCCGCGGTCCATCAGCGGTTGCGCGAGGTTAATCGCGGTTTGACCGCCGAGCGAGGCAATCACGCCGTCCGGCTGTTCAAAGTCCACAATCGCCATCACGTCTTCCGGTGTCAGCGGTTCAAAATAGAGTTTGTCCGCCGTCGTGTAGTCGGTGGAGACGGTTTCGGGGTTGTTGTTGATGATAATCGCCTCGTATCCGGCGCGTTTAATGGTTTGCACCGCGTGGACGGTGGAATAGTCAAATTCCACGCCCTGACCGATACGAATCGGGCCGGCGCCGAGCACGATGATTTTCTTTTTATCGGTCAAGCGCGAGGCGTTTTCGCCGGTGTAGGACGAGTAGAGATAGGCGATGTATTTGCCGGTATGCAACGTGTCCACCATTTTGAATATGGGCACGATGCCGTTTTGTTTGCGTTTTTGGTACACTTCGATTTCCGCGAGATTCCACAACGACGCAATATATTTGTCCGAGAAACCCATCGTTTTGGCGGCTTTCAGCGTTTTGACGTCGTTGACGTTCGCTTTCAGCAGATTTTCCATCTCCACAATCCGCGCAAACGCTTCGAGGAACAGTTCGGTAATCGCGGTAATTTCGTGGATTTTTTCGATGCTCGCGCCACGGCGAAGCAGAGCAAACACGGCGTACAGCGTGTCGTCGCGGAAGGTTTTGATGTAGTCGTACAGCTCGTCGTCGCTCATCCCGTCAAATTTCGGCATATAGAAGTGACACACACCCGTTTCAAGAGAGCGCACCGATTTCAGCATACATTCTTCGAGAGTGGAGCCGATGCCCATCACCTCGCCGGTGGCTTTCATCTGCGTACCGAGGGTGTTCGGCGCATCGGCGAATTTATCGAACGGGAAGCGCGGGAATTTCGCCACAATGTAGTCGAGCGACGGTTCAATCGCCGCCGTACCGCCCGCCACCGGAATGTCTTTGAGCGCCATTCCGAGCGCGATTTTCGCCGTCACGCGGGCAATCGGGTAACCGCTCGCCTTGGACGCGAGCGCGGACGAACGGGACACGCGCGGGTTGACTTCGATGAGGTAATATTTGCTGGAATTGGGGTCAAGCGCAAACTGCACGTTGCACCCGCCGGAGATTTTCAGTTCGCGGATGATTTTAATCGCGCTGTCGTTGAGCATTTTCAAGTCGTGGTCATTGAGGGACAAAATGGGCGCGACAACAACCGAGTCGCCGGTATGCACGCCGACGGGATCGACGTTTTCCATTCCGCAAATGGTGATGGCGTTGTCGTCCGAGTCACGCATTACCTCAAATTCGATTTCCTTGTAGCCTTTCACGCTCTTTTCAATAAGCACTTGATGCACCGGCGACAACTTAAACGCGTTGGTGCCGATTTCGACCAGTTCCGCCTCGTCGTTGGCAAACCCGCCGCCCGTACCACCGAGCGTAAACGCCGGACGAAGCACGACGGGATAACCGATGCGCTGTGCCGCGGCTTTCGCCTCTTCCAAATCGTAGGTGATTTCCGACGGGATAACCGGCTCGCCGATAGACTCGCACATCTCTTTGAACAGTTCGCGGTCTTCCGCGCGTTCAATACTCTCGCTCGACGTGCCGAGCAGTTCGACACCGCATTCTTTCAGAATGCCTTTCTTCTCGAGCTGCATCGCGAGGTTCAAACCCGTCTGCCCGCCGATACCCGGCACAATCGCATCCGGCCGCTCATAGCGAAGAATTTTCGCGATGTATTCAAGGGTCAGCGGCTCCATATACACCTTGTCCGCAATGGCGGTATCGGTCATAATGGTCGCCGGGTTGGAGTTGCACAAGATAACTTGATACCCCTCCTCTTTCAGCGCCAAGCACGCCTGCGTACCGGCATAGTCAAACTCCGCCGCCTGACCGATAACAATCGGGCCGGAGCCGATGATAAGTACCTTTTTGATGTCCGTTCTTTTTGCCATTTGAAAAACCTCCGTTACTATGTGAAATTTTAATAACCGATTTCATACACCGTTTTGCCGTCGCAAACGGTTTTCAAGCATTTGCCGAGCACCGTGTCACCCGCAAACGGTGTTGCGCGCCCTTTGGAGAGGAAGGTGTCGGGATTGACCGTTTCCGTCGCGTTTAAGTCCCATACGGTGTAGCCGTTAAAGGGGAGCGAAAACCTGCGTCGCGGATTGACGCTAAGCAGGTCAATCAGGCGGTCAAGTGTCAACACGCCGGGTTTTACAAGGTGTGTGTAAAGCAGCGGGAACGCGGTTTCCAGTCCCACGATGCCGAACGCGCTGTTTGCAAGCCCTTTCGCCTTTTCCTCGGTGGAATGCGGCGCGTGGTCGGTCGCTATCATATCCACCGTACCGTCAAGCACGCCCTCTATCAGCGCGTTTCTATCTTCTGTTGAGCGAAGCGGCGGGTTCATCTTAAACCGCCCGTCCTCCTGCAAATCGTTTTCGTCAAGGAGCAGGTAATGCGGCGCCGTTTCGCACGTCACGTCCACCCCATTTTTCTTCGCCTCGCGGATGAGCGCCACGCTCTCTTTAC
Organism: Acutalibacteraceae bacterium; assembly: GCA_045600765.1. GTDB lineage: Bacteria > Bacillota > Clostridia > Oscillospirales > Acutalibacteraceae > RGIG426. Next base: position 9,020 of record JAZRYM010000068.1, read on the forward strand.
AAGAGATGTGACACACGTGGTACGCGCACCCCGTCTCTTTTGCAAGGCGTAAATCGCGCGCAATCGGGCCCCACTCGCTCTCCGAGCAAATACCGCGGTGTCCGTGCGCCGCCGCATAGGCGCCGTCGTGGATGTAGCCGCCGAACAGCAGGCGATTGTCCTCGCAATGGGCGACGATGGGTTTACCGAGCGCTTTGGCACGCTCCATCGCCTCACGCATAAGGCTTTCCGATTGCACCCCGCGCCCGTCGTCCGAAAACGCGACCGCATGCGGCGCCATCGCCGCAAGGTCGGCGAGCGCCTCCCCTTTTTGCCCGACCGTAATCGCGCCGTAGGGCATCACCGCCACACACGCATCGGCGGCAATCGCGTCCAGTTGCGGCGCGAGATGCTCCGCGCTGTCCGGAACGGGGTTTAGGTTCGGCATCGTACACACGGTGGTATAGCCGCCGTGCGCCGCCGCGCGGGAGCCGGTTTGTATCGTTTCTTTATAGCAAAAACCCGGCTCGCGAAAATGCACGTGCACGTCGCAAAAACCGGGAAAAATCGTGTATTCGGTTGTAGAAGAAACAGAGGCATTTTGAAAAAGAGAAGAAACCGCCGCCGTCACGTCCAATGCGGCGGGCAGACAATCCGTTTTCATAAGTTTTACGGTCTGCTTTTCCACAGTGCTACCCCTCCAAAAAAAGCCTTGCCGCAAAACGGCAAGGCTCAAACACGCACCAAAACAACGCGCAACAAACGTCGCGCAATTTTGTTGTGTGAATCTTGCCGAACTCACGGGAACGACTTAAAGAATTCATCCTCAGTATTGTATCACAGCGAACAGCGCTTGTCAAGAAAATCCACTCATTTTTTTGCGAAAATCGGGTAAAATGCAAAAAAACAGCCCTTAAAAGACAACGCCACGGGTTCATAAGGAATACAACCTTTACGAACCCGTGGCGAATTTCTCTCTTACGTTGAAAAATCAGAACAAACCGGTGATTTTGCCGTTTTCGTCCACGTCGATTTTCTCCGCGGCAGGGACTTTCGGCAGACCGGGCATCGTCATAATCTCGCCGGTCAGCACCACCACAAAGCCCGCGCCCGCCGAGACTTTCACGTTCTTGACGGTGACGGTGAAGTTTTCGGGCGCGCCGAGCTTGGTCGGGTCATCGGAGAAACTGTACTGCGTTTTGGCGATGCAAACGGGGCATTTCCCGAAACCGAGCGCTTCCAGTTGCGCAATCTGCTTTTGGGCGTTCGGCAACACGTTAATGCCGCTGCCGCCGTATACTTTCGTGACCACCGCTTCGATTTTTTCGGTCAAGGACATCTCGTCTTTGTACGAGAAGGTGAAATCGCCTTTCTCCTCATCGCAGAGACGGACAACCTCGCGCGCCAAGTCCTCGCCGCCTTTGCCGCCCTCTGCCCACACGGTGGACAGCACGGTGTTGACGCCCAGTTCACGGCATTTTTTGATGATAAAATCAATTTCCGCGTCGGTATCGGTCGGGAAACGGTTGACCGCCACCACGCAAGGCAGTTTGTAGACGTTTTTGATGTTGGAGACGTGGCGAAGCAGGTTCGGAACACCCTTTTCGAGCGCCGCCAAATCTTCGGTGTTCAGTTCTTTTTTGTCCAGCCCGCCGTGCATTTTCAGCGCACGCACCGTCGCAACAACCACCACCGCATCGGGGGTAAGTCCCGCCATACGGCACTTAATGTCGAGGAATTTTTCCGCGCCGAGGTCTGCGCCGAAGCCGGCTTCCGTCACGGTGTAATCGCCCATTTTCAGCGCCATTTTGGTCGCCATCACGGAGTTGCACCCGTGCGCGATGTTGGCAAACGGGCCGCCGTGGACAAACGCGGGCGTGCCTTCCAGCGTTTGGACAAGGTTCGGTTTCAGCGCATCTTTAAGAAGCGCCGCCATCGCACCGACCGCGTTCAGGTCGCCGGCAGTCACCGGCTTGTCGTCGTAGGTGTAGCCGACGATGATGCGCGCAAGGCGCTCTTTCAGGTCGGTAATGGAACTTGCAAGGCAGAACACCGCCATAATCTCGCTCGCCACGGTGATGTCAAACCCGTCCTCACGCGGAACACCGTTGGGTTTGCCGCCGAGACCGTCAATGACGTTACGGAGCTGGCGGTCGTTCATATCCACACAGCGTTTCCACGTAATTTTTTTGACGTCAATGCCGAGGGCGTTGCCCTGTTGAATGTGGTTGTCGAGCATAGCGGCAAGCAGGTTGTTCGCCGCGCCGATGGCGTGAAAGTCGCCGGTAAAGTGGAGGTTGATGTCCTCCATCGGCACCACCTGGGCATAGCCGCCGCCGGCGGCACCGCCCTTGACACCGAACACCGGGCCGAGCGACGGCTCACGCAGGGCAACCGTCACGTCTTTGCCGATACGGCGAAGACCGTCGGCAAGACCGATGGTCGTGGTGGTTTTTCCCTCGCCCGCGGGCGTAGGGGTAATCGCGGTCACCAAAATCAGTTTGCCGTCTTTTTTGTCGGTTTCTTTGATGAGCGCGGGGTCGATTTTCGCCTTGTAGTTACCGTATTGCTCGAGATATTTCTCGTCCACGTGCGCGGTTTTCGCAATTTCGGTAATGTGCTTCATTTCGCACCGCTGTGCGATTTCAATGTCGGATAAGTACGCCATGGGTCGTCTCTCCTCTTACTTAAAATACTTCACTGCCGATTCAAACATACGAATATCGTAGTTGCCGGGAACATTCTTATACAGTCCGCTGCCGACGCGCTCGCTGTGGCCCATTTTGCCGAACACGCGCCCGTCGGGAGACGTAATGCCCTCAATGGCGAACGCCGAGTCGTTGGGCGTGAAATGCACGTCGTTGCTGACTTCGCCCGCCAAGTCCACATACTGCGTGGCGATTTGTCCGTTTTCGGCAAGAGTCCGTATCATCGTCTCGTCGCAGATAAAGCGACCCTCACCGTGAGAAATCGGCACGCTGATGATGTCGCCGACGTTGACGAGCGACAACCACGGCGATTTATTGGAGCAAATGCGCGTGCGGACAATGCGCGACTGGTGGCGGGAAATGGTGTTGTACGTGAGTGTCGGAGACGCCGCGTCCGGCTCGGTGATTTTCCCGAACGGGACAAGTCCCAACTTCACAAGCGCTTGGAATCCGTTGCAAATGCCGCACATCAACCCGTCGCGCCGTTCAAGCAGGTCGGTAATCCCCTCTTTGATTTCGGGGTTGCGCAAAAACGCGGTAATGAATTTCGCGCTTCCCTCCGGCTCGTCACCGCCCGAAAATCCGCCGGGGATAAACACCATCTGCGAGGCGGCAAGGGCATTCGAAAAGCGTTCGACACTCTGTTTGATACCGTCGGTGTCGAGGTTGTTGATAACAAGAATTTCCGGCTGCGCGCCCGCATCCGCCACCGCTTTTGCCGAGTCAAACTCGCAGTTCGTGCCCGGGAACACGGGAATGAGTACGCGCGGTTTGGCGACCTTAATCGCCGGCGCAACCCGCTCTTTCGCCTCGTAGGAGAACGCCTCGTGTCGCGTGTCGGAGTTTTGGATATTGCAGGGATACACACCCTCCAATTTGCCCTCATACAGCGTGAGAAGCGTGTCAAGCGAGAAGGTCTCCCCTTGGTAGCCGATTTCCGGCGCGGCGGTAATCTCACCGACCACGGTGTACCCCGCCGCATCCTCCACTTCGAGCAGGAACGAGGCATAGGAGTAACCGAACAAATCGTCCACCGTCAAGGTGTCGTTAAACTTGAAGCCGAGTCCGTTGCCGAACGCCATTTTCATCACCGCTTCGGCGATGCCGCCCATACCGGGCGTATAGCAGGAAACTGCTTTGCCGGAATGGAGCAATTCCGCCACCAGCGCCATATTCTGTTTGAGCGACGCGGTCTTCGGCAGGCCGTTTTCGTCCTCCTCTGTTTTCACCAAAATCACTTTGTTCCCGCTCTTTTTGAACTCGGGCGACACGATGTTTTTGGTGTTCGAGGTGGTCACGGCAAAGGAAACGAGGGTCGGCGGAACGTCGATATCCTCAAACGTGCCGCTCATCGAGTCTTTGCCGCCAATCGCGCCGATACCCAGTTCCATTTGCGCGCGGAACGCGCCGAGCAACGCCGCAAGCGGTTGGCTCCACCGTTTGCCGTCTTTACCGGGATGTTTGAAATATTCTTGGAAAGTCAGATACACGTCTTTGAAATCCGCGCCGGTGGCAATCAGTTTGCACACCGATTCCACCACCGCGAGATACGCGCCGTGGTACGGGCTTTTTTCCGTGATAAACGGGTTGTAGCCGAACGCCATCAACGAGCAGGTATCTGTATGCTGTTTTTCCACGCTGACCTTTTGCACCATCGCCTGGATAGGCGTTTGTTGGTTTTTGCCGCCGAACGGCATAAGCACCGTTCCCGCACCGATGGTCGAGTCAAAGCGCTCGGACAACCCGCGTTTGGAGCAGGTATTGAGGTCGGTGGCGGTGTTGCGCAAATTGTCGGCAAACGAGCCGGAAACCGCTTTTTTGATGTCTTGCGGTTTTTCAAGCGGAATGGAAATGTGCTTGTCTGCGCCGTTGGAATTCAAAAATTCGCGGTGAATATTCACAATCGTGTTACCGTTCCACTCCATCACAAGGCGCGGGTCTTCCGTTACCTCGGCAACCGGCGTAGCGGTAAGGTTTTCGCTTTTGGCGAGCGCCAAAAAGGCGTCTACGTTCTCTTTTTCGACGACAACCGCCATCCGCTCTTGGCTTTCACTGATAGCGAGTTCGGTGCCGTCAAGACCCTCGTACTTTTTCGGAACGAGGTCTAAATTGATATGCAATCCGTCGGCGAGTTCGCCAATCGCAACCGACACGCCGCCCGCGCCGAAATCGTTACAGCGCTTAATCATCCGGCAGGCATCGTAGTTGCGGAACAGACGTTGCAGTTTGCGTTCTTCCGGCGCGTTGCCCTTTTGCACTTCCGCGCCGCAGGTTTCGAGCGATTGCGCCGTGTGCGACTTGGAAGAGCCGGTCGCGCCGCCGCAACCGTCACGTCCGGTCGCGCCGCCGAGCAAAATCACCACGTCGCCCGGTGCGGGCACTTCGCGGCGCACGTTCTTTTCGGGAGCGGCGGCAATCACCGCGCCGATTTCCATCCGTTTTGCCGCATAGCCGGGGTGATAAATTTCATCGACAATGCCGGTGGCAAGCCCGATTTGGTTGCCGTAGGAAGAATAGCCCGCCGCCGCCGTCGTCACGATTTTCCGCTGCGGCAACTTGCCGGGAATGGTCTTCTCAATCGGCTTTGTCGGGTCAGCCGCGCCGGTCACGCGCATCGCGCCGTAGACGTAAGAACGTCCCGACAGCGGGACGCGGATAGCGCCGCCGATGCAGGTAGCGGCACCGCCGAACGGCTCAATTTCGGTCGGGTGGTTGTGCGTTTCGTTTTTGAACAGCAAGAGCCACGGCTCCCGCACGCCGTCCACTTCGACGTCCATTTTCACGGTGCAGGCGTTGATTTCTTCGCTCTCGTCCAGTTTGTCGAGTTTCCCCTCTTTTTTCAGCGCTTTCACGGCAATGGTCGCGATGTCCATCAGGCACACCGGCTTGGTTCTGCCGAGTTTTTCGCGCACGGCGAGGTAGTCGGAAAACGCCGCTTGCAACAGGTCGTCTTCAAATTTCACATCGTCAATCACCGTCAAAAAGGTCGTGTGACGGCAATGGTCCGACCAGTAGGTGTCAATCATACGGATTTCGGTGATGGTCGGGTCGCGCTGTTCTTTGAGGAAATACTGCTGACAAAAAGCAATATCGTCCGCATCCATTGCAAGCCCGTAGTTCACCACAAACTGCGCCAGTTCCTCGCGGCTCAATTTTGTAAATCCGTCAAGCGTTTGCACCGTCGTGGGAATATCGTACTTGACCGAAAGCGTTTCGGGCAGGTCAAACCCGGTTTCGCGGGCTTCCACGGGGTTGATGACGTATTTTTTAATCGTTTCCAGTTCCGCCGCCGACACGTCGCCGGACAACACATAAATCCGCGCCGTGTGGATGGTGGGACGGTCGCATTTGGCGCTCAACTGAATGCATTGCGCCGCGGAATCGGCACGTTGGTCAAACTGACCCGGCAGATATTCCACCGCAAACGCCGTCGCTCCGTCGGGAGAAAAGGTGTCGTACACGATGTCCAACTGCGGCTCCGAAAACACCGTTTGCACCGATTTGCGGAACAGGTCTTCCGTGATATTTTCGGCATCGTAGCGGTTTAAGATGCGCACGTCGCGCAATCCTTTAATTCCGAGAAGCGAAACCAACTCATTTTTGAGCGCTTTGGCTTCGTGCGCCAGTTCCGGCTTTTTTTCGACGTAAATTCTGTATACCACCGTTCGTTTGCTCCTCTCTCAATCGAATGCTTTGAGCGCCTTAGCGCCGATGTCGTGACGGAAATAGGCGTTGTCAAAACGGATGCCGTCCACCTTGTCGTAGGCGGCTTTCACGGCGTTTTCGAGATTGTCGCCAATCGCAGTCACACCGAGCACGCGCCCGCCGGAGGTCAGCAGTTTGCCGTTTTCCGCTTTCGCGCCGGCAACAAACACCGCCTCTTTCACGTCGTCGGGAATGGAAATTTCAAACCCTTTTTCGTAGGACAGCGGATACCCGTTCGATGCCATAATCACGCAACACGCGGCGGCATCTTTGAATTTCACGTCCGTCTCCGAAAGGCGTTCCTCGGCGGTCGCTTTCATAATCGTAAACAAATCGCTTTCGAGAAGCGGCAACACCACCTGCGTTTCGGGGTCGCCGAAACGGCAGTTGTATTCGATGACTTTCGGGCCGTTTTTCGTGAGCATCAGCCCGAAATACAAACATCCCTTAAAGGTTCTTCCCTCCGCGTTCATCGCCTGTATGGTCGGCAGGAAAATAGTGTCCATACACTCCTGCGCGACGCTTGCGGTATAAAACGGGTTGGGCGCAATCGTCCCCATACCGCCGGTGTTTAAGCCTTGGTCGCCGTCGCCGACACGCTTGTGGTCCATCGAAGAGACCATCGGTTTGACCGTTTTGCCGTCGGTAAACGCAAGTACCGACACTTCCGGCCCTTCCAAATATTCTTCAATCACAATGCTGTCGCCGCTCTTGCCGAACTTTTTATCGGTCATAATCTCGGCAACGGCATTTTCCGCTTCCTCGCGGGTAAACGCGATAATCACGCCTTTGCCAAGCGCCAATCCGTCCGCTTTAATGACGGTCGGGATGGGCGCGGTTTTCAGGTAATCGAGCGCCGCCGCGGCGTTGTCAAACACTTGATACGCCGCCGTCGGGATGCCGTATTTTTGCATAAGCCCTTTGGAAAAGACCTTGCTCCCCTCAATAATCGCCGCGTTGGCACGCGGGCCGAAGCAGGGAATCCCCACTTCTTCCAAGCGGTCAACAAGGCCGAGAACCAGCGGGTCGTCCGGCGCAACCACGGCAAAATCCACCGCGGTTTCGGTGGCAAACTCCACAATCTTGTCCAGCTCGCACGCACCGATTGCCACACACTCCGCATCGGCGGCGATACCGCCGTTCCCGGGGAGCGCATAGATTTTTTCAATCGCCGTATTCTCTTTTAACTTTTTGATGATGGCGTGCTCGCGCCCGCCACCGCCGACAACCAAAATCTTCATTTCGATTTCCTCATTCACGGGTAAAATATTCCAAATAACAGGTAAGTGCTTTCAACTCATCAATGGTGGAACAGCCGCATTTTGGTGAAAGACATCACCATATTGTACTTATCGGCGCACGCAATCACCAAGTCGTCGCGGATAGAACCGCCCGGCTCCGCGATGTAGGAAACGCCGCTTTTCTTTGCGCGTTCAATGTTATCGCTGAACGGGAAGAACGCATCCGAACCGAGCGAAACGCCCGTTTTCGTGTCGAGATACGCTCTCTGCTCCTCGTCGGTAAAAGGCGCCGGTTGCTCGGTAAAGTATTTCTGCCAGTTACCGTCGGCGCAGACGTCTTCCTCGTTTTTGTTGATGTAGCCGTCAATCACGTTGTCGCGGTCGGGACGACCGAGAGTCGGCAAAAACGGGAGGTTCAACACTTTTTCGTGCTGGCGCAAGAACCACGTATCCGCTTTCGTACCCGCCAAACGGGTGCAATGGATACGCGATTGCTGACCGGCACCGACACCGATTGCCTGCCCGTCAAACGCATAGCAGACGGAGTTCGACTGGGTGTATTTCAGCGTAATCAGCGAGATAATGAGGTCGCGCACCGCGCTTTCGGGCAAGGTTTTGTTCGCAGTCACCACGTCCGAAAGCAGTTCTTTGTTGATTTCAAAATTGTTGCGACCCTGTTCAAAGGTGATACCGAACACGTGCTTGTGCTCGATTTCTTCAGGAACGTAGTTCGGGTCGATTTTCACGATGTTGTAGTTGCCTTTGCGCTTGGTTTTGAGGATTTCCAGCGCTTCCGGCTCGTATCCGGGCGCAATCACGCCGTCGGACACTTCGCGTTTCAGCATCGTCGCCGTCGTCACGTCGCACACGTCGGACAGCGCCACCCAGTCACCGAACGAGCACATACGGTCGGTGCCGCGGGCACGCGCATAGGCGCACGCCAAAGGCGAGTCGTCAAGACCCGCGATATCGTCCACAAAGCACGCTTTTTTGAGCGTGTCGGAGAGTTTGATGCCCACCGCCGCGGAAGTCGGACTGACGTGTTTGAACGACGCCACCGCCGGCAGACCAAGCGCCGCTTTCAGCTCTTTGACGAGCTGCCACGAGTTGAACGCATCAAGGAAGTTGATGTAGCCGGGACGGCCGCAAAGGATTTCAATCGGCAAATCCGTGCCGTTATCCATAAAGATTTTCGCGGGTTTTTGGTTGGGGTTGCACCCGTATTTCAGTTCAAATTCTTTCACGGTTCTCTCTCCTTACACGTTTTTGTTAATCAATTCTTCGGCGATTTCACCGCTTTGCAGGTCGGTGTAGCGAACGTACAGCGAAATCTTGTTGTCGTCGTTCAGGTTGTCCCAAATGTCTTTGGTGAACGCTTTGATGTCGTCGGGAATGGCGACGCGCTCCGGCTCACCCTGGAATGTCGGAATCGGGTTACCGTCGGTCACGTAGGTGTGGATAAAGTGACCGAGACCCGCTTTTTGCGGATAAGAGAAGGTGTAGCGCGCGCAATCGCTCCCCACCTCGTCCACGCTTTTGAGAATGCTCATCTCGTAGCGGAACGAGCCGTTTTCAAAGGTGGAGATACTGCTGATGCGCGGGGTAAAGTTCGGGCCGTCCGGCTCAAACTCGCGGCTTTCGAGCGCATTTTTGAACTCCACGCCGGCTTTCAAGCCGTCATAAATCGTATCGGTCTGGTTGCCGTTGGTGACAATCAGGTTGTTTTCATATTCACGCACCGCGGCGTAGATAATCAAGCTCGGGTCTTCCACTTTGGAAGCGTCAAACGGCTCGGTGAACACTTCGCCGTCGTGGATGGCAAACACACGGTTGCGGCTGTTGGTGCTTCTGCCCATAATAAAATAGGCGTTCACCGCATACTTCCCGTTCGCGGAAGTGCCGGTGACAATGCCTCTGCCGACGTAGGGGTTGCCGGAAATCAGTTGACCGATGTTGTGGATTTCATAGATGTTCATAGTGTTGCTTCCTCTCTTATTTCCTTTTATTCACCATTTGTTTGGACACGTTTTCAACCGCCCGCGGCAGAATGACCCATTCCGCCTGCTTCATTACGCGAGCTTGAAGCGTTTGCGGGGTGTCGTTTTTGCACACCCTGACCGCCTTTTGCAAAAGAATCTCTCCCCCGTCGGGAATTTCGTTGACGAAATGCACAGTGGCACCCGTCACCTTGACCCCTTTTTGCAGCGCCGCTTCGTGGACTTTCAGCCCGTAAAATCCCTCGCCGCAAAAGGAGGGAATGAGCGACGGATGCACGTTGAGAATACGGCGGTCGTATCTCCGCGTAAATTTCTCGCTGAGAATGCACATAAACCCGGCAAGCACAATCAAGTCAATGCCGGCATCGTCGAGGATGGAGATGATTTTTTCCTCCATCGCCGCGCGACTGCCGGTTTCCTTTTTCGTGACCACCGCGGTCGGAATGTTGTTGTCTTTCGCCCGTGTAAGCGCGTACGCATCGGGGTTGTTCGACAGCACCAGCGCGATGTTACCGTTTTTTATAATCCCGCTTTTTTGCGCGTCAATCAGCGCTTGCAGGTTGGTGCCGCCGCCCGACACGAGCACGGCAATTTTTACTTTACGTTGCACTTTTTCTTCCTCCGATTTCGGTTAAAGAACCCCAAACGGCAAGACGTATCCACATCCCGCACGGATACGTTTTCATCCGATTTTCAGCAAATCGTAATTTTTTCGTTCGACCGCGTGATGGTGCCGATAATGTACGCATCCTCGCCGTTTTCTTTCAAGATTGACACCGCTTCGTCGGCATCGTTCGCGGAGACGACCACGCTCATCCCGACACCCATATTAAAGGTGTTGAACATATCGCGTTCGGAGATGTTCCCCACTTTGGCAATCAAGTCAAAAATCGGAAGCACCCGCACGTCCGCACGGCGAATAACCGCGCCGAACCCGTCCGGAATACTGCGCGGAATGTTCTCGTAAAAGCCGCCGCCGGTGATATGCGAAATGCCTTTCACCCGGATTTTTTCCAGCAACGCCAAAATCGGTTTGACGTAAATTTTCGTCGGGGTCAGAAGGGTCTCGCCAAGCGATTTTCCACCCAGTTCCGCCATCGGTTTTTTGATGTCGGCGTTCTCGATGTCAAACACCTTGCGTACCAGCGAAAACCCGTTGGAATGTACGCCGGAAGACGGAAGCGCGATGATAACGTCGCCCTCGCTCATCGTCCCGTTGTCCACGATGCGGTCGAGGTCAACGATGCCGGTGCAATAGCCCGCAAGGTCGTATTCATCCACCGGATAAAAGCCCGGCATTTCCGCCGTCTCGCCGCCAATCAGAGCGGCACCCGACTGCACGCATCCGTCACACACGCCTTTGACAATATCGGCAATGCGTTCGGGCACGTTTTTTCCGCAGGCGATGTAGTCGAGGAAATAGAGCGGTTTGGCACCGCAGCAAATTACGTCGTTGACGCACATCGCCACGCAGTCGACACCGACGGTGTCGTGCTTGTCCATCAAAAACGCCAATTTCAGTTTGGTGCCCACGCCGTCCGTACCGCTGACAAGCGCCGGTTTTTTCATCCCGTCCACGTCCAACGCAAACAGTCCGCCGAACCCGCCGATACCCGAGCAAACGCCCGGGGTCACGGTGGCGGCGATGTGTTGTTTCATCAGTTCAACCGCGCGGTAACCGGCGGTAATATCCACGCCCGCTTCGGCGTAGGCTTTGGAACTTGAATTTTCAATCATAGCTTATTCCTTTCCGTCCCAACAGTAGGTGCACAACTCGCACGCATCAATACCGATGGCTTTTTTGAGCCCTTCTACCGTTTGAAATTCCAGGGACGCCAAATGCAACTTTTCACAAATCGCTTCACGAAGTTTCTTTCCGCGCTCGGTATCCCGCGCGCTGTACTCCTCTAAATGCCGCATCCCCTCTTCGCCCTCTAACTCCATAATGACGGCGCGGGTGAGCAGTTCCATATCTCCCGTCGAGCGAGAGAAATTCAGGAATTTGCACCCATACATAATGGGCGGGCAAGCGGAACGCATATGGACTTCTTTCGCGCCGCATTCGTAGAGAAATTCCACCGTCTCGCGCAGTTGCGTGCCGCGCACGATGGAATCGTCCACAAACAGCAACTTTTTGTCTTTAATCAGCTCGCTGACGGGGATTTGTTTCATCTTCGCAATGCGGTTGCGCTCTTTTTGACTGGTCGGCGTAAAACTCCGCGGCCAGGTCGGGGTATACTTGATAAACGGGCGCGCAAACGGAATATGGCTTTGATTCGAGTAACCAATGGCGTGCGGCGTACCGGAATCGGGAACGCCCGCGACGTAGTCCGCATCGGGCATACAACCGCTTTCCCGGTCGTTTTCCGCCATAATCATCCCGTTGCGGCAACGCATCGCCTCCACGCTGACACCTTCATACACCGAGGACGGGAAACCGAAATACGACCACAAAAACGCACAGATTTTTTTGGTCGGTCTCCCCTCGGATAAGGTCGTCACCCCGTCGGCGGTAATCTCCACGATTTCGGCGGGTTTCACGTCGCGAAAATCAACGTAACCGAGTTTTTGATACGCAAAATTTTCAAAGGCGACACAGTAGCCGTCCTCGCCCTTGCCGATATGCATCGGCAAACGGCCGCACACGTCCCGCGCGGCGATGATTTTGCCCGTCTCGGTCAAAATCACGATGAGCGCCGTTCCCTCAATTTTTTCTTGGGCATAGCGAATCCCGTCCACCAAATTGTCCTTGCAGTTGATGAGCGCGGCAGTGAGTTCGGTGGTGTTGATAACTCCACCGCTCGTCGCGTTCAACTGCCCGCGACCGGTACGGAAATATTCGTCAATCAGCGCATCTTTGTTGTTGATAACCCCAACGGTCATCAGGGCAAAACTGCCGACGGACGAACGCACAATCAAAGGTTGCGGGTCGGTGTCGTTGATACAACCAATCGCGGCGGTGCCGTGCATCCGTTCCAAAATACCTTCAAATTGCGTGCGGAAAGGGGAATTGGAAATGTTGTGAATTTTCCGTTGTAACCCAATTTCTTCACAGTACGCGGCAAGTCCCGCACTTTTGGTTCCGAGATGCGAATGGTAATCCGTCCCGAAAAAGACGTCACTCATCACATCGCGATTGCATACTGCGCCTAAAAATCCACCCATGAGGTATCTCCTTTCAACTTGCTTTCAACCATCCGAAAATAAAAGAATGGAAAAATCAAGCAAAGAAGAGTTTGGAAAGGGTCATCGGGTCAATGTATTCCCCGTCTTTGTAAACGCGCATATTGCCGGACGCGATTTCGTCAATCAGCATCACGCTGCCGTCTTTGTCGTAGCCGAATTCAAATTTGATGTCGTAAAGCACAAGCCCTTTCGCGCTCAAATCGTCGGCAACGATTTTGGTAATCTGTTTCGTCATCGTTTTAATGTCATCGTATTGCGCTTCGGTCATCACGCCGAGCACGGCAAGACCGTCTTTGGTCACCAGCGGGTCGCCTTTTTCGTCGTTTTTGAAGGTCATCTCCACGTAGGACGGCAGGTCGCTGCCCTCGGCGATGTATTCGCCGTAACGGCGGGTAAAGCTGCCCACCGCTTTGTTGCGGCAAATCACTTCAAGACCGTGACCGAACACTTTGGCGGGAAGCACTTCCATGGTGGTCTCGCCCAAGTCCGCACCGACAAAATGGGTTTTGATGCCGGCGGCATTGATTTTCTCAAAGAAGTAAATGGACATCCGCAAGTTGACGTCGCCCACGCCGTCGATGGTAAGACCCACCGAGTTCTCGCCCGGGTCAAACACACCGTCTTTGCCGGTGCAATCGTCTTTGAATTTCAGCAAATAGTTGCCGTTGTCGAGCGCGAATACGTCCTTTGTTTTACCAGTGTACACTTTTTCCATCTTCCATAACTCCTTTGTATGATGTGATTTTTATAATTTCGATGCGATTTCCGCATCTTTTTGAAGCACTGTGTCGTGACCGCTTTGGCGTTTTTCCGTCAATTTGGCGAAAAGCGCCTCGTCACCGATTGCCAACATTTCGATGGCAAGCAAAGCGGCATTGACTCCCCCGTTGATAGCAACCGTCGCCACCGGGATTCCGGAAGGCATTTGTACAGTCGACAAAAGGGCATCAATGCCGTCAAGTGTGTTCGATTTGCAGGGGATGCCGATGACCGGCAACACCGTTTGCGCCGCCACCGCTCCCGCGAGATGCGCCGCCATGCCGGCAGCCGCAATCAGCACGCCGAACCCGTTGTCCGCGGCAGAATTCGCAAAAGCCGCCGCTTCGACCGGGGTACGGTGCGCCGAAAAGATATGGACTTCGTAGGGAACTCCAAACTCTTTCAGCGTGTCAATGGTTTTTTGGATAATGGGAAGGTCGCTGTCACTACCCATCAAAATTCCGACTTTTTTCATTTTCGACTCCCTCTCTTTTCCTATTTTGTGCGGTGAAAATACGCGGTGAAAACAGAAAGGCGCAGTTAGAAAAACTATTCTAACTGCGCCCAGACGGTCGGCATAAAAACGGAATTTCTTGCTCCCTTGCAGTGCTCTGCAAACCCGTCAGTCACAAGAAATTTTGAATACAAGAAATATTGTAATATACTCCCTTTCATTTGTCAACCCAACTTGCGAAAATTGACAATTATTTCCAAAAAA
>JAZRYM010000069.1:0-2071 GCA_045600765.1 Acutalibacteraceae bacterium
TTCCGAATCGGTGTAAAAATTAACGGGTTGTGTTTCGTTCTTTGCTTTCTTCACGTTGTTTAATTTTCAAGGTCCTCGCCGCTTCGTTTCCGTCGCGGCACCACCCCGTTTTTTCGGGACAGCTTTGTTATCTTACCACACACCTACCCGATTGTCAACACTTTTTTTCAACTTTTTTTAAGTTTTTTTCACAAGAAAAAAATTCGGCGTTTTCGGTTGATTTAGCAGGGGATTTCTGTTATACTGTATGGCGTAGTATTTATTCCTTTAATAAAGCAGGTGACCGCTTATGCCTATTCGTATTGCCGACAGTTTACCGGCGCGCCAGGTGCTGGAATCGGAAAACATCTTCGTGATGACCGAAGACCGCGCCTCTCACCAGGACATCCGTCCGCTTCGTATCGCCATTCTCAACTTGATGCCCACCAAAATCGAAACGGAGACGCAACTGCTTCGCCAGTTGAGTAACACCCCGCTTCAAGTGGACATCACGTTGCTCCACGCCGCCACCCACCGTTCCAAAAACGTCTCGGCGGAACATTTGGAGCATTTCTACCGCTCGTTCGACGATATTCGTCAAGAGTACTTTGACGGACTTATCATCACCGGCGCACCGGTGGAGCAAATGGCGTTTGAGGACGTGGACTACTGGGACGAGTTCGGCGACATTCTCGCCTGGTCGCGTAATCACGCCTATTCCACTCTCCACATCTGTTGGGGTGCGCAAGCGGCGCTGTACTACCACTACGGTATCGGCAAAGAAGCGCTCCCGCAAAAACTCAGCGGCGTGTTTGAACACCAACTGCTCGCCCGCTTGCATCCGTTGGTACGCGGATTTGACGATACGTTTTGTATGCCGCACTCCCGCCACACGCAACTGGTCGCCGACGACTTGGCAGGTCACGACAATCTGCATATCCTCGCCACCTCGGAGGTGGCGGGCCCGTCCATTATCGTTACCGACGACGGACGGCAAATTTTCGTCACCGGACATATCGAATACGACCGGATGACCCTTGCAAACGAATATTTCCGCGACGTGGAACGCGGGCTGAACCCCGCCGTCCCGCAAAACTACTTCCCCGACGACGACTCGACACAGCGCCCGCGGATGCCGTGGCGCAGTCACGCCTATCTGCTCTTTTCCAACTGGCTCAACTACTGCGTGTATCAAGAAACGCCCTATTCGTGGGACACTTGACACACGAAAAACACTATATAAGGTATATATAAAGAAGAGGAGGGGATTTTATGCCCGGATTTTCCGACGGTGTGCGTCCCGGCGGTTTGTACGACAGCCGCGAAATCAAAGTGCTGATTTGCTATATGCTTTCCGGGATTTCCGAGCCCCTTTCCCGCGAGACAGTCACCGAGATTTTAACCGACGGCGAAATGGCAAACTTGTTTGAAATCAGCGCCGCGATTGACGATTTGACCGCACGCGGCAACCTGAAAGAAACCGCAGACGGGTTGCTTATTTTGACCGATGCCGGACGCACCTCGGCAGAGCAACTGTACGACCTCATCCCCTACACCCTGCGCGACCGCTCGCAAAAAGCGGCAATGAAACTGCTTGCCCGCGCGCGCAATGAGCGCGAAGCGGATGTCACCATAACCCCGCTTGAACGCGGCGTGGCGGTGACGTGCAGTATTGACAAAAGCGATGCACCGATGATGGCGTTCACCCTGCGCGTGACCGACGAAGCCATGGCAAAAACGGTGCGTGAGCGGTTTTTGGATAACCCCACCGCCTTTTACCGCGCACTCATCGCCCTTTCCACCGGCGATTTCACCGACGACGACGGAAAAATGATTGTGGAAATGGGGTAAAACCCCGTTAAGAAACCCTCCGATTTCATCGGAGGGTTTTTGTTGTTTTTAGGGCAAGGTGCGGGAAGTGAAGAGTGAAAAAGGGTAGGAGACGGCAAAACCGTCTCATACCCACCAAAGCGGCTGAATTTGCGCGCCGGCGAGCGCGGCGGTAATCGTCGGTTCCAGTTGCTCCCACACCGACACGAGCGAGTTGGGTTTTTTCTCGGTGTCGTCCTGCGCCATCGGCACGAAAAAGAGG
>JAZRYM010000070.1:0-16638 GCA_045600765.1 Acutalibacteraceae bacterium
GGATTCGGCGATTTCAGCACTTACCAACTCCACGTGAATTCGGCCGAGTCGTAAGGAGGCAGACGGATGCGTGTTTTGAAAGCTATGGGCAAAAAACTAAAATCCAAGCGCGGCTTTACACTTGTGGAAATGCTGACGGCGCTCGCTATCGTGGTAATGTTGTCACTTATGATGTCGGTGGGTGCGTCGGTGGGAACGGCCGTGCAACGGGAGTCCACCTTTGTGGCGGAAAGCGATGTGCTGGCATCCACCATTAACACCGCACTCGGCGACGTGTTGCGGTATGCGAAAGTACGGGAAGTTGTGCCGGCAGGGGAAGAAGGTGCTCCGAGCAATGAGCAACTTGAAGCCGAAAAAACGCTTTTGACCGACTCTGAGGGCACGAAAAAGCTCCTGATTGATACCGACGGATACGGTATCAGCGGCGGTGCGATTTGCTTAAACACCTACAACGGAAAAGGTCGGTTGGCGGTTTCCCAGTATGTGACGCAGTCAGAGGACGGGGATGTCTCAAAAACCATAACCGAGGAAAAAATCGCATATTTG
The DNA here is from genome assembly GCA_045600765.1 of Acutalibacteraceae bacterium. Taxonomy (GTDB): domain Bacteria; phylum Bacillota; class Clostridia; order Oscillospirales; family Acutalibacteraceae; genus RGIG426. Next base: position 547 of record JAZRYM010000070.1, read on the forward strand.
GTTAGTCACGGCATTTATACAAATCTGGTTATTATGCAAGATGTCGCTCACCCGTTTACGTTGAAATATGAAGTAGTCGGAACGAAGAAATATTTTTACGTACATTATTGGATTGCGGAAGCGAATGCCTCTGAGCCGATGACCAAAGAGGTGGAGTCGTATTTCCGTGTAGCAAACGGATAAAACATAAGAAAAACTAAGTTTTAGGGGGATTTTTTTCATGGCTTACAAACGACTTGGTGACATGTTGCTGGAAGACCGCAAAATCACAGAAGAGCAGTTGCGCCAAGCGCTGGAATTCCAAAAAGGAACAGGTCAGCGTCTCGGTAAAGTGCTTGTACAAGCGGGCATCCTTACGGAAGAAGATTTGATTGACACGTTGAAAAACCAGTTGCACGTGGATTTCGTGGATCTTTCTAACGAGATGGCTAACCCCGCGCTTGCGGATTTGATTCCGAAAAAACTGGCACGTGAGCACTTGGTGGCGCCGGTGCGTGCGGTGGACGATGTGTTGTATTTGGCCATGGTTGACCCGCTCGATTTCGTGGCACTCGATGAAGCCAAAGCCGCGACCCAGATGAAAATTGTTCCGCTCATTGCCACAAGCAGTGCGACCGAGCGGATGCTCATTAACCTCTACGGTGCGGACAACGCCAACCAGGCACTCGAAGAACTGCAAATGGAGGAGGGCGACACCCGCGCCGCCGACGGTGCGGTGAAGAGCCACCAAATTGACAGCGATGACGAAGAAGCGGCGCCGATTATCCGTCTTGTCAACTCCATTTTGGAACGTGCTGTCAACGAGAACGCGAGTGATATTCACATCGAACCGCGCGAGACGGAATTGACCGTTCGTCTGCGTACCGACGGTGTGCTTCGTCAGGTTTTGTCCATCCCGAAAAAATCCCAATCGGCGGTTATCTCCCGTATCAAGATTATCGGCTCGATGGATATCGCCGAACGCCGTATCCCGCAGGACGGCCGTGCGAACATCAACACCCGCGGGCAGGATATCGACCTTCGTATTTCCACCCTGCCGACCATTTACGGCGAAAAGGTCGTTATTCGTTTGTTGCGTAAGAACACCGAGATGCTCACTCTTGAAGGTGTGGGCTTGACCGGTCAAAACTACGACAACGTGGTGAAACTGATTTCCAACAGCAACGGCGTTATTTTGATTGTGGGCCCGACCGGTTCCGGTAAATCGTCCACGATGACCGCCATTGTGTCTCGTTTGAACCAAGAAGAAGTCAACCTTGTGACCTTGGAAGACCCGGTCGAGTATAACATCGACGGTGTCAACCAGGTGCAAATTAACGAAAAAACCGGTATGACCTTTGCAAGCGGTCTGCGTTCTATTTTGCGTCAGGACCCGGACGTCATCTCCGTCGGTGAAATTCGTGACGGCGAGACATCCGAAATCGCCATGCGTTCCGCTATCACCGGTCACTTGGTGATTTCGACCTTGCACACCAACGATGCGCCGTCCACCGTCGACCGTTTGATTGATATGGGCACGCCGCGCTTCCTTATTCACAGCGCAATGCGCGGTGTTATCTCGCAACGTCTGGTGCGTCGTATTTGCCCGCGTTGTAAAGAAGAATATATCCCGGACGATGAGGAACTGCTCAAGGCCGGCCTTACCCGCGAAGAGGCAAATCAGCACACCTTCTATCGCGGGAGAGGTTGCCCCGATTGCCACGAAAGCGGTTATCGCGGTCGTATCGCCGTGTTTGAGATTATGATGTTCTCCGCCAATGTCCAACGCGTGATTTCCGAAGGCGGCAGTCGTGGCGATTTGGACGTGGCTTTGGCACAGGACGGATTCCACACCTTGCGGGATGACTGCTTGCGTGTGGTGTATGACGGAACCTCGACGCTCGGCGAGCTTATCCGTACTGTCAACGCGAACTAATAACAAAAAGGAGTTATGGCTATGGTTACGATTGGTCAAATTATGGACGCGGCGGTTCCGCTACGTGCATCGGATATTCACATCGCTCCCGGTGGCCCCGTGCGCATCCGTGTGGACGGCAAATTGGTGCCGATGAACGGCTATGTGATGAGCCACGAAGAAGTGGAAGCCATCTGTATCGAACTCTCGTCGGAGACAAAGTACGATACGATGCGTAAAATCGGTGAGGTGGACGAAGGTTGGTCGTATAAGGGCCGCCGTTGCCGTGTTCACTTGTTCCGCCGTCAGCACGAGCCGGCAGTAGCGCTTCGTTTGTTGAACGACAACATCCCGGATATGGAAGTGTTGCGCTTGCCGCCCGCTGTTCACAAATTTCCCGATTTGGAGCGCGGTATCGTTATCGTGACCGGTGAAACCGGTGCCGGTAAATCGACGACGCTCGCTTCCATCATCAACACCATCAACCACAACTATCCGAAACATATCGTGACGCTTGAAGACCCGATTGAGTACCTCTATGATGAGGATAAGTGCTACATCAGTCAGCGCCAGATTGGTGTGGATACCGTCAGTTATGCCGAAGGACTTCGTGCTTCGCTTCGTGAAGACCCGGACGTTATCCTGATTGGTGAGATGCGTGACCCGGAAACGGTGGAAACCGCATTGACCGCGGCTGAAACGGGTCACTTGGTGTTCGGTACCTTGCACACCAACTCCTGCGCCGACTCCATTGACCGTCTTGTGGACGTGTTCCCCGAGGCGCGCCAAAACCAAATTCGTTTGCAGTTGTCCCAAACGCTGCAAGCGGTCGTCAGCCAGCAGCTGTTGCCGCACCTGAGCGGTAAAGGGCGCGTGGCGGCGGTGGAAGTGATGGTGGTCAACTCTGCTATCCGTAACTTGATTCGCGAGGCGAAAACGCCGCAAATCGCCAACACGATTGCGACCTCCGCTCACGAAGGCAGTGTGACGATGGACAACGCGCTGGCGCAACTTGCCCTCCGTAAACTGATTTCACACCAAGACGCCATTGGCGCCGCAATAGACCGTGAGTATGTGAAAAAACAACTGATGACTCAAGGAAGGAGCATGGCGTTTTGACAACATTCAAGTATGAAGCGCAATCTGCCAGCGGCGGTACATTAACCGGCGTCATTGAGGCGTATGACCGTCTGGATGCGATTGCAAAAATTCGTGAACAGGGTGGCGTGGTCACCAAGATTTCCGAGGCAAAGAAAAAAGAGGGCAGTTCGTTCCTCGGCCCGAAAAAAATCTCCGATAAAGAGCTGTCCCTTGTGTGCAGTCAGTTCGGTATCATTCTGTCTTCCGGTTTGCCGCTGGTGCGTACCATTGAACTGGTCGCCGGACAAACGGAAAACAAGGATTTGCGCCTGCTTTTGACCGACGTTGCGCACGACGTTGCCGCCGGACACTCGTTGTCCGACAGTTTCCAAGACCGCGGCGGCGCGACGCTTCCCGTCACCTTTATTGAGACGGTGCGCGCCGGTGAAAAATCCGGTAACTTGGAGCAGTCCTTTAAGCGGATGGAGACCTTCTATGAAAAATCCGCTAAAACCAAAGGTAAAGTGAAATCCGCTTTGACGTACCCGATTTTTGTCGGCGTGGTCGCGGTGGTCGTTATCGTCATCATCATGGTGGTCGCGGTGCCGATGTTTAAGAGCACCTTTGAAAGCCAGGGCGGTGAGCTGCCGTTACCGACCAAATTGCTCATTGCAATGTCTGAGTTTATGACTCAGCACTTCATTTTGCTTGCGGGTATTATCGCCGCCATTATTTTGGTGTACCGTATTTTTGCCCGCACCGAAGTGGGAAAAGAGAAACTGGCTATTTTCGCGCTCAATATGCCGGTGCTTGGTAAAGTGAACCGGATGAGCTGCGCGAGCCAGTTTGCGAACACGTTTGTCAATATGTTCTCCGCCGGTTTGACGGTGGTGGAGTCCATCAACGTCACCGGTAAGGTTATCGGCAACTATGTGGTCAGCCGCGCCGTGCTGGAAATGAACGCCGGCATCGAAGAAGGTCGCCGTCTGGGTGACTGTATGCGTGAAATCGACTATTTCCCCGACCTGCTGAAAGAAATGACCGCGGTCGGTGAGGAGACCGGTTCGCTCGAAACCACCCTCGGCATCACGGCGGACTATTACGACAACGAGGTGGACCTTGCTACCACCAAAGCTACGTCCCTTATCGAACCGATTATGATTGTGTTCCTTGCGGTGTTCGTGTGCTTCGTTCTGTTGTCTGTGTACCTGCCGATGTTCTCTATGTACGACAACACCGAGGCGTAAAAAGAGCTTTGCCTACGATAAGGAGTGATGACGGGTGCTTCCCGTTTTTGAAACTTTCGGAAACTTAAATTACCTCAAAGCCGATACCGTGACATTTGTGTATATCCTGTGCGTGGTCGCTTTGTTCGGGCTGTGTATGGGCAGTTTTCTGAACTGTGTCGCGTGGCGCATCGTGCACGAAGAATCGGTGCTTTACGGGCGTTCCCATTGCGCGAAATGCAATCATCCGTTGGGATTTCTCGATTTGATTCCGGTGTTCAGCTATGTGTTTCTCGGCGGGAAATGCCGCTATTGCAAAGAGAAAATCGCGTTTCGGTATCTGCTTGCGGAACTGTTGTCCGCGGCGGTGTTCGTCTCTATCCTCGTCGGCTTCGGCTTTACGTTGCAGGCGCTGGAAGCGGCGTTTCTGGCGGCGATTCTCTTGTGCATCTCTTTCGCTGACTTGGAGGATTTCCTCGTACCCGATCGGCTGATTATTGCCGGTATTGCCGGACGGTTGGTCTTTGCAATCGTGTCGGGTATTTTGGAACATTCGTTGTGGAAAGACCTGCTTTGGACCGTGGTTGGCGGTCTTGCCGTGGCACTTCCGCTGTATATCTTGGTTATGATTGCCGACAAAGTGATGGACAAAGAGACGATGGGCGGCGGCGATATCAAGATGATGTTTATGATTGGCATGTATTTCCGTTGGCAATGCAATCTGTTTATTATGATTGTGGCGTGCGTGTTCGGTCTTATTTTCGGAATTATCAACAACGCGCGCGTGAAAGATGCCGAGCCGATTGAAGTGCCGGATGCTTCCGCTTCCACGGAAGAAATTTTGGCGGCACTTGAAGCCAAAGAGGAGCAAAAACTGATTCCGTTCGGACCGTCTATTGCGGCGGGAGCATGGGTGGCGATGTTCTTTGGGAGCATCGTCGTCGATTGGTACCAGGGATTGTTCAATTTTTAACGCTTATCTCACCGTTTCGGTGCGATAGATACATTCAACAAAAAATTAGGGTTACAAGGGAGGAAACGGGATGTTAGGGATCGATATCGGAAATAACGAGATTAAGATCACAGCCCGCAAAGGTGACACCATTCGTATGGTGAGTGAAAAACTGCCGACCAACTTGGTCAAAGACGGCGTCGTGCAGTTGCAGGATGCAATGGCGGAGTTTATCCGCAATTTGCGCAGAAAATACAAATTGCCCGGCGGCGATTGTTCGCTGATTTTGCCGTCGTCGCAAGTGTTCTGCCGGCATATCCATTTTCCGGTTATGGAGGAGGAACGCTTGCGTATCAACTTGCCGTATGAGATGCGTGACTATCTTTCGGGTGAAAGTGATCGCTATTTCTACGACTATTTGGTAGACGACATCCCGAAAGATGAGTCCGGTGCGCCGATGGGAATTGAGACGACCGCCGCCGCGGTGCTCAAAACCACCATCGTCGAAAACTCGTTGATGATGCAAAATGCGGGACTCAAGTTGACGACGGCCATTCCGCAAGAGATGGCATACCGCAACTTGTTGATGCAAAACCCCGAGATTGCCGAAACGCAAAACGAGTATTGCATCGTGGATATCGGGCATATGTCTACGCACGCCTATTTCTACAAAGGCACGCAACATGAGGCAACCAAACTGATTGATGTGGGTTGCACCGCGATTGATATGGCGATTGCCGAAGCGATGGACGTGGACGTGTACGTGGCGAGCGCGTATAAAGAGACCAACCACAATGCGGCGCTTGACCAACCGCAATGCGAAGAGGTTTACAACCACATTGCTTTTGAGATTATGAAAGCTCTCAACTTCTACGGCTTTACGAGCAATGCGGAAAACGCACAGCATATCTATTACGCCGGCGGCGGCAGTGAAATTCAGCCGCTTCTCCGCGTGATTACCGAAACAACGGGGCTTACCGCGCGCAGTGTCAACGACCTGCTCCCCGAGAAGTTCCAAAATTCGTTTGCCACCCGTTGCGCTTTGTCGCTGGGTGCCACGTTGCAGTAAGGAGGGGAGTTTGGAATGGCGAAAAAAGAGAAAAATGTCAATGAAGCCGCCGATGCCGAGAAAGGCGGAGGGAAAGGCTTAAATATGGAAGTCAATCTGGACTTTTTGAAAGACATTGGTAAGAAAAAGGCAGGTTCCGGGCTTCCGAGCAAAAAGACCATGAACTTGGTCATTTTGGAAAAAGGCGAAAATTCCAAAACGACGGACATCGTGCTCATCGTGTTGCTCGTTGTCATTTTGCTGGTGTTTGCCAAGTTTGGTGTGCTTGACCAATACAACAAGAAAAAAGCCGCCGAAGAAGAATATACCGCCGCGCAAATGGAACTGGAACAGAACCAACAACTGCTCACCCGTTACGAAGCGCTCTTTGAAAAGTTCAGTCACTATTTCAAGGCGTTCTTAACCGACGAGGAGCTGCAACTGGTTGACCGTATCGACCTCATTGATTTGCTGGATGAACACCTCTTCAACGTGGCGGAGATGCAGAGCATCAACATCACGGGCAATACCATCGGCATCAGCTTCTATGATGTAACGCTTGAACAAGTTGGTCAGTTGGCACAAGATTTGAGCGATAATGAGTTTGTGACCAACGTCGATTTGCAGACCGCTTCGACCAACAAAGATAAAGAGGGTAACACGATGACCGGCACCAATAAAGTGCTGACCGCGACCATTACTCTCCAGGTGGAAATTCCTGAGGAGAACGAAGCAGAAGATGCATCCGCGGAGGAGGTGAGCGCACAATGACGAAAAAGAGTAGTAACCGCGATAAGGTTATGATGGGCATTTTGGCGCTCGTCGTTCTCGCTGCCCTTTGGTATTTGCTTTTCTTCACGCCGACCAAGGAGAGAATTGAAGAATTGCGCGGTGTGGACAGCCAAGTCGGTTTGATTCAAGAAACCAAAGAAGAAAATAATGGTGTTGTCGAAGACATCAACGAACTGAAAGGTTGGATGGAGGATCTCGGTCTTTCCATTGAAGATGCGGATGACAATGCCAAAATCACCAACTTCACGAAGATTGCTGATTACAGCAATATGGTGCAGTTGACCGACGAACTCAACCAAGTTCTCGGTGCGACCGAAACCTTCTCGATGAACTTCACTACGCCGACGCGTGGCGAAAACTGCTGGCGCCGTGATATTTCCATTACGTTCCGCACGCCGTCCCGCGAAGATGCGTACAACGTGTTGCGTGATTTGAACGAGATGGAACACGGTTGTTTGCTGAACAACATTTCGTTTGCGGTTTCTCGAGGGGAGGACGGCGGCGAAAATGCCAGCGTTTCCTGCGAGATTTCCATTTTCGAGTATGAGAAATCGCCTGAGGTTGAGAAAATCGATGATGGGCTCGGAGACGTTACCGCTGGAACGGAAGACATCGCTTAACCTGTTTTGAAAGAATAAAAAACCCGCAGTCAACAACGCTTTGATGACTGCGGGTTTTTCTTATGGAATTCTGTTCGCGGGTGATAGTGTGTCGTTATGAACGTGTTATCGCGTCCCGTTACGGGGTGTCCGATTCTTGCTTTTTCGGACGCGCCATCAGCGCGTTGATGGCGGCACGAGGAGATTCGCCCTCGTAACACACGCGGTAGCACGCTTCGGTAATGGGCATTTCTACGCCCATCTCTTTTGCAAGGCGTACGGCAGTTTTGACCGCCAAATACCCTTCCACCGTGCCGACCGCTTTGATGGCGTCTTCCGGTTTGGTGCCCTGTCCAATGAGGATGCCGGCGCGACGGTTGCGGCTGTGCATACTGCCACAGGTGACAATAAGGTCGCCCATACCGGAAAGTCCCGAAAAAGTATGTTCATTGCCACCGGCCGCGTTTCCGAGTCGCATCATTTCCGCGAGTCCGCGGGTCATCAGCGCGGCTTTGGTGTTGTCGCCCATTTGCAGGCCGTCGCAAATGCCGGCAGACAGCGCCATAACGTTTTTGAGTGCGCCGCCCAGTTCCACGCTGACCACGTCGTCGGAGGTGTAGATGCGAAAGACGGGGTTCATCAACAAATCCTGCACCGCTTTGGCGGTGGCGAGGTCTTTTGATGCCGCTACCACCGAGGTGGGTACGCCGCGCCCGACTTCTTCCGCGTGGGAGGGGCCGGACAGCACCGCCACGCGTGCGGCGGGGAGTGTTTCTTCGATGATTTGTGAAAAGCGCTTGCAGTTGGTTTCTTCAAGCCCTTTGGTGGCAATCGCCAAGATGCCGCCGTCTTTGAAATACGGGCGGATACGCCGCGCGGTTTGTTCCAGCGCAAAGGAGGGCGTGACCATCAGCGTTAAGTCGGCGTTTTTCACGCACGATTCGTCGGTGGTCAGTTGCAGCGAGGAGGGAATCGCCACGCCGGGAAGCAGGCGGCGATGTTCGCCGTGCTCGCGAATTTCGTCGATTTCCGCCTGAAACGGAGACCATAGGGTGACGGCGTTGCCGAAACGGTGCGCCATTACGGCGAGGGCGGCACCCCAACCGCCGGAACCTAACACGGTAATGTTTGCCATAGTTTATTCTCCTTGTTCGGTGTTTTCAGATGATTCGGACGATTCGGATTGTGCGGGATGACCGTCAAACCGACTTTCGGTGCCGTTTAAGATACGGCGAATATTCGGAATGTGTTTCAAAAAGACCAACAAGACAGCCGCGCCCATCATCGCGGCGCAAAATCCGCATACGGTGGGGTCGGCACAGTCCACGAAGCGGGCAAAGAGGTAAGAGGCGACGACCAACCCGAGTCCACCGCAAAGGGAGGAGGCGGACACCATCCGTGTCAGGACGAAGACAACCGCGAATACCGCCGCCGCACACAGTGCCGCGCGCCAATCCAATATCAACGCCAATCCGAGGGTCGCCACCACGCCTTTTCCGCCGCGGAATCCGAAGTAGACGGGGAAGAGGTGACCGATGATGCAAAACAACCCCGCCACGTAGCCGCCGACAAGGGAGAGCAGATGCGGGTCGAAGTGTCCGGTGCTCATCTTTACCAAAATCAGTTGTCCGAGTAAGACCGCCGCTAAGCTTTTGAGCAAATCGCCCAACCCGGTCACAAGCGCGGGAACAAGCCCGTGGGTACGCAAAACGTTGGTTGCTCCGGCGTTGCCCGAGCCGGTATCCCGGATATCTCCGTGATAAAAAACTTTTGTCAAAATAATGGCGGAGTTTACGCTTCCGAGCAAGTAGGCGACAAGTGCCGCAAGCCCCATCGGTAACGCGCTTCCGCGCATAATTTCAAAAAGTGTCGTCCACATGGTTGCAAACTCCCGTTACTTTTGTAAATCTCTATTTTTTATTATATCCCACTCAATGGCAAATGTCAATTCTCAGAGGCGGGTTTTCCCACAAAAGATAATCGCAAAAATCTTTCTTTTTCCCTTGAAATTCGGCGGGTTTTGCGCTATAATAACGATGTATTTGAATTTTGGGAAGCGAGTGTGAGAAATTATGGTGAAAATCGGGTTTGACAATGACCGCTATTTAACGATGCAGTCGGAGCATATCCGCGAGCGTATTCAACAATTCGGCGGAAAACTCTATCTGGAATTCGGCGGCAAGTTGTTTGACGATTACCATGCTTCCCGCGTGCTTCCCGGGTTTCAGCCGGACAGCAAGGTGCGGATGCTCTTGCAGATGAAGGACGAGGCGGAAATCGTCATCGCTATCAATGCCGGCGATATTGAGAAAAACAAGGTGCGCGGCGACCTCGGCATTACCTACGACTTGGACGTGCTGCGCCTCATTGACGCATTCCGCGGCATCGGACTGTTCGTCGGCAGCGTGGTGATTACCCGCTATACCGACCAACCCGCCGTGGTGGCGTTTGAAAAGCGGCTGGAAAGCCTCGGAATGACCGTTTACCGCAACTATACGATTGCCGGCTACCCCTCCAACATCCCGCTCATCGTCAGTGACGACGGCTACGGAAAAAACGATTTTATCGAGACGTCGCGCCGTCTCGTGGTGGTGACCGCACCGGGACCCGGAAGCGGCAAAATGGCGGTGTGCCTCTCGCAACTGTACCACGAGCACAAGCACGGCAACCGCGCCGGTTACGCGAAATTTGAGACGTTCCCCATTTGGAACTTGCCGCTGAAACACCCCGTCAACCTCGCCTACGAAGCGGCGACCGCTGATTTGGACGACGTGAATATGATTGACCCGTTCCACCTCGAAGCCTACGGAAAAACTACCGTCAACTACAACCGCGACGTGGAGATTTTCCCCGTGCTTTCCGCTATTTTTGAGCGGATTTACGGCGAATGTCCCTACAAATCGCCGACCGATATGGGCGTGAATATGGCAGGCTACTGCATTGTGGACGATGACGCGGTTTGTGCCGCCGCGCGGCAGGAAATCATCCGCCGCTACTACGCCGCGCAATGTGAGAACCGTAAAGGGCTTGCCCCTGACGAGCCGATTTACAAAATCGAACTGTTGATGAAACAAGCGGGTGTCACGCTCGCTGACCGTCCGGCGGTGTCGGCGGCACTCAGCAAGGCGGTGTTGACCGAAGGCCCTGCCGCGGCGCTGGAACTGCCCGATGGGACGATTGTGACCGGCAAAACTTCGCGGTTACTCGGCGCGTGTTCGTCGCTCCTTTTGAACACGCTCAAACTTTTCGGCGGGATTGACGACAGTATTCACTTGCTGTCTCCCGAAATCTTGGAACCCATCCAGCAGCTGAAAACCACCTATCTCGGCAACAACAACCCGCGCTTGCACGTGGACGAAATTTTGCTGGCGCTTGCGGTGTGCGCCGTGACGGACGAGAACGCGAAACGCGCGCTTGACCAACTGCCGCAGTTGCAAGATTGCCAGTTGCACTCATCGGTTATCCTGTCGCAGGTGGACGAGAAAACACTCAAAAACCTCGGCGTTATGGTGACCTGCGAGCCGAATTACCAGACCAAAAAACTCTATCACGGTTAAGTGAGATGACCGCAACCCGTAAAGGTTTACACCTTTACGGGTTGATTTTGTGAAAAAACCGTAAACATTGGAAAAAGTTCGCAAAATTCCCTTGCATTTTCCAAAAAATCGGCTATAATAAGATTTAGCACTCGCAAACGATGAGTGCTAAATCGGTTATTTTTCATTGACATATAAAGGAGGCAAAGTAATGAACATCAAACCGTTAGCCGACCGTGTCGTTCTGCAATTTCTGGAAGCGGAGGAGACGACCAAGAGCGGCATTATCCTCGCGGGTTCGGCGAAAGAGAAACCCCAGGTTGCTACCGTTTGCGCTGTCGGGCCCGGCGGCATTGTGGACGGCAAAGAAGTCGGAATGTACGTCAAAAAGGGCGACAAAGTGCTGACCAGCAAATACGCCGGCACCGAGGTCAAACTGGACGGCGAGGAGTATATGATTGTCCGTCAAAGCGATATTTTGGCGATTGTGGAATAATCGCGGAACACTTTTTAAGGAGATTTGAGTATGGCAAAACAGATTTTATACGGTGAAGAAGCCCGCAAAGCGCTTCAAACCGGTGTGGACAAACTGGCGGATACCGTCAAAATTACGATGGGCCCTCGCGGCCGCAACGTGGTGCTTGACAAGCAGTACGGCGCGCCGCTCATCACCAACGACGGTGTGACCATCGCCAAAGAAATCGAACTGGAAGACCCGTTTGAGAATATGGGTGCGCAACTCGTCAAAGAGGTGGCGACCAAAACGAACGACATCGCCGGTGACGGTACGACCACCGCGACTCTGCTCGCGCAGGCGCTCATCCGTGAAGGGATGAAAAACGTGGCGGCGGGCGCCAACCCGATTGGTGTCAAACGCGGTATTCAGAACGCGGTAGACGCGGTGGTGGCGCGCGTGGCGGAGAATTCGAAAGCCGTTTCCGGCTCGAAAGACATTGCTCGCGTGGCGACCATTTCCGCCGGTGACGAAGCCATCGGTAACCTCATTTCCGAGGCGATGGAAAAAGTTTCCGCCGACGGCGTGATTACCATTGAAGAATCCAAAACCGCCGACACCTATTCCGAAGTGGTGGAGGGTATGCAGTTTGACCGCGGCTACATCACGCCGTATATGGTTACCGACACCGACAAAATGGAAGCGGTGATTGACGATGCGTTCCTGCTTATCACCGACAAGAAAATTTCCAACATTCAGGACATTTTGCCCCTGCTTGAACAAGTGTTGCAGGCGGGCAAAAAACTGGTCATCATCGCCGAGGATATCGAGGGCGAAGCGCTGACCACCTTGATTGTCAACAAACTGCGCGGCACCTTCACTTGTGTCGCGGTGAAAGCGCCCGGTTTCGGCGACCGCCGCAAAGAGATGCTCCAAGATATTGCGACGCTGACCGGCGGTACCGTCATCTCCGACGAGGTGGGTCTGGAACTCAAAGAGACCACCCTCGACCTGCTCGGCCGTGCGCGCCAGGTGAAAGTGCAAAAAGAAAACACCATCATCGTGGACGGTGCGGGCGATGCCGCCGCTATCCAAGGCCGTGTGGCGCAAATCCGTTCGCAGATTGAAAACACCACTTCCGATTTCGACCGCGAAAAACTGCAAGAGCGCCTTGCGAAACTCGCGGGCGGTGTGGCGGTTATCAAAGTCGGTGCCGCGACCGAAGTGGAGATGAAAGAGAAAAAACTCCGCATTGAAGATGCGCTGTCCTCCACCAAAGCGGCGGTGGAAGAGGGTATCGTTGCGGGCGGCGGTGTGGCGCTCGTCAACGCGCTGTCGGTGCTTGACCCGATGATTGATGCCGCTGACGGCGACGAGAAAACCGGTCTTTGCATCGTCAAAAAAGCGCTGGAAGAGCCGGTACGTCAAATTGCGCTCAACGCCGGTATGGAAGGAAGCGTCATCATCGACAAAATCCGTACCAGCAAAAAGGTCAACTACGGTTATGATTTCGCGGGCGATGCCTACGTCGATATGTTCAAAGCGGGCATTGTGGACCCGACCAAAGTGACCCGTTCCGCGCTGCAAAACGCGGCGTCGGTCGCGGCGATGGTGCTGACCACCGAATCGCTCGTCACCGACATCAAAGAACCGCAACCCGCGGCGCCGATGGGTGCTCCCGATATGGGCGGTATGTATTAAGCACAACGAAAAGAGCAGGACGCGAGTCCTGCTCTTTTTTACGTGTTTTTTGGGTCGCATTAAAACGTGGCGACCAGTTCTTTTAAGTACGCTTTGAAATCGTCGCTGAGGTCGGGACGGGCGAGGGCAACTTCGCAGTTCGCCTGCAAAATGCCGAGTTTGTTGCCCATATCGTAGCGCGTGCCGGTAAAGGGCACGCCGGTCATCCCGATGGTGCGGGCGAGCATTTTCATCGCGTCGGTAAGCTGGATTTCGCCGCCGGCACCGGGCGCGGTCTGTTCCAAAATGGGGAAGATGTCGGGCGTGAGCACCACGCGGCCGAGAATTGCATACGGGGACATCACTTCGTCCGGCTTCGGTTTTTCCACCATATCGGACACGAAGAAGTTGCCGTCGCCGGCGGGCTCGATTTTCACGGAACTGTATTTGCCGATGGCTTCGGGCGTGACCTCGTGAATACCGAGCACCCCTTTGCCGTGGGCTTCAAACGCGCGGCACAACTGCCCGCAAGCGGGGTCATCGCCGATAATCACGTCGTCGCCGTACAGCACCGCAAACGGCTCATCGCCGACGAAGGATTTGGCGCACAGCACCGCGTGGCCGAGACCTTTCGTCTCTTTTTGGCGGATAAAGGTGATGTTCGCCAAGTCGGTGATACGGCGCACTTCGTCGAGTTCCGCCGTTTTGCCCGCTTGTTCAAGCCGTTGTTCCAGTTCAATCGCGTGGTCAAAGTGGTCTTCAATGAGCCCTTTTCCACGGTTCGTGATGATGAGAATGTCCTCGATACCCGAGCGGACGGCTTCTTCGACGATGTACTGAATGGCGGGACGATCGACGATGGGAAGCATCTCTTTGGGCATCACTTTGGAAGCGGGGAGCACCCGCGTTCCGAGCCCTGCCGCCGGAATGACGGCTTTTCTGACTTTTTTCATTGTATTTCCCCCTGACTTTTTACGTTTGTTTTTCTGCTCGGTGCGGTGTTACATCAGCAACACTTTAATCACCAGAGGCAAAAAGTACCACGCGCTGTAAGAAATCAGCGCGAGCCCTGCCGACACGCCACCCACCACGGGGAGCATATCGCCGTAACCGTCGCCGAATTTCTCTTTGGCGGTGCGGATTTTCGCAAGGCAGGAATGTTCGTAAATCGCATTGCCGAACAACCCGAACAGAATATGAACGGCAAAGGAAACCAGTGTCAAAACCGAAATGAGAGACAAGTAGCGGTGAAGCGTGGGGTCTTCCATACACGATTGGATATATTGCATCATTTCGGCATAACTGCCATCCGTCGAAAGCAAGTCCAGTTTCACGATTTCGATATAGTTGATGAGCGTTTGTTGCAACAGGGAAAAGAGCAGGGTAAGAGCGCCCACTACGTAGTTTTTGCGGTAGAGCAGCCAAAACGGAGCGAAGATGAACGCTGCCCAGTTCCATTTGACCGTTTTTCCCGTTTGCTCAAATTTCGCAAACGTGGGCATATAATAGCGCGGATTGCGTCCGACAACACGCGCTACGTCGGTCGCTTTTTCGCCGCCGATTTCCGTTTGCGGGTCAACGCCGCCGGTATCTTGTACCGTGGCGCGAAACGGAGCATACGTGAATTCGCGGAACGTGCCGCCGGGAAACGGAATGCCGCCGAACGGAGTGGAGGCGGTTTGAGGTTCATCCGGCTCGGAGGAAGCTTCCGTTTCGACCGGTCGACCGCAATGTCCGCAAAATTCCGCAAATGCCGGGTTGTCAAACCCGCAATGGGGACAACGGCGGGTGGTAGGGTGTTCGGTTTTTGGGGTTTTGGAAGCGGCTTCGCGCGACCATTGGTCGGCGGTGCCGTGGGTCGATTCAAAATGGCAATGCCCTGTTTCTAAATAGCAGGCACGGTGATGCGGTGCACCGCAAACGGGACACACGACGACATCGTCCTCTTTTTGGAACGGTTTTTGGCAGACGGGGCAAGATTGCCCTTCGGAAAAGAACATCAAAATGCCTCCTTCCTTTTGTTGGGTTATTCTTTATTGTATACGCTTTGCGGCAAAAGTGCAAGTCTCTTTGAAAAGATTTATAAAATGTTTACGAATTTCGGTAATATGGCATTGTAAAAGAAGAAAAACTTGACAAAAACGCAAGGAAAAGCCTATAATGTATGTATATTTATTAAGGGGGAATTCTGATGAAAAAACACCTACCCATCCTATTTATTCTCGCATTTATGATTGTCACAGTGGCGGGGATGACGGTTCTTGCCGCGGCAGAAACCGAAACAAAAATCATCTACGGTGACGCGAATGGTGACGGTGCGGTCAATATGAAAGACGTGTTGACCGTTCGCAAATTTGTGGCCAATCTTATTACGGTGATTGACCCCGGCAACACGAATCCGACCGAAAATCCGACCGCTACGGCGGTGATTGAGACGACGGCAAAGACGGATTCGACGGAAACCGAGCCGACGGCGACCGAGACCGAGACCGAGCCGGGCAAAACGCCGTCGACTACCGAGACGAAGTCGACTACTGAGACGAGCGGAACGGAGTCTACGGCAAAGCCGAGCGAGACGTCGTCCACCACACAGCCGAGCGAGACGAAGCCCACGACTGCTCCGCCGAAGGTTCCGGAAAATCCCGAAACGGTGTTTTTCGGCTCGTATGAGCAGGACGGCGATTTCAAAAACGGCAAAGAGCCCATCGAGTGGATTGTGCTGGAAGAAAAAGACGACACCAAACTGCTTTTAAGCCGCTATGTGTTGGACTATCGGATGCAGGCTGACCACTATCGTGAGGACTATAACTGGGCGTCGTATTCCGGCGTTC
>JAZRYM010000071.1:0-5328 GCA_045600765.1 Acutalibacteraceae bacterium
AGGAGGACTTCTTATGATTTGCGATAACGTCTTACAAGCCATCGGGCACACGCCCATTATCCGCTTAAACCGTCTGTGCGAGCCGGATGCCGCCGAAATTCTCGTGAAATTCGAGGGGCTGAACGTCGGCGGTTCGATTAAAACCCGCACGGCGTACAATATGATTTGCGAGGCGGAAAAGCAGGGGCTTCTAAACGAGGATTCCATCATCGTCGAGCCGACCTCCGGCAACCAAGGTATCGGGCTTTCGCTCGTCGGCGCGGTGCGCGGGTATAAAACGGTGATTATTATGCCCGATTCGGTGAGTATGGAGCGGCGGTTGCTTGTGAAGCACTACGGCGCGGACGTGATTACGGTGCACGACGACGGCGACATCGGCGCGTGTATCGACGAGTGCTTGCGGTTGGCGCTGGAAATGCGCGACAACGACCCGCACGTGTTTGTGCCGCAACAGTTTGAAAACGAAAACAACACGCTGACCCACAAAAAGCACACCGCGCTTGAAATTATGGAGCAGGTGGCGGGCCCGATTGACGGTTTTTGCTCCGGCATCGGCACGGGCGGCACCATTACCGGTATCGGCGAGGTGCTGAAAGCGCAAAACCCGTCGATGGAAATTTGGGCGGTGGAGCCGGAAAACGCCGCGATTTTGGCTGGCGGCAACATCGGTACACACCTGCAAATGGGTATCGGTGACGGGTTAATTCCGCCCATTCTCAACACCCAAATTTACGACGATATTTGCATTGTATCGGACGAAGAAGCGCTGAAAACCGCGCAAGACCTCGCAAAGTACGAGGGGATTATGTGCGGTATTTCGAGCGGTACCAACGTCGCCGCCGCGCGCCGGCTTGCGCGCAAATTAGGTAAAGGCAAAACGGTGGTGACGGTGCTTCCCGACACCGCCGAACGGTATTTTTCCACCCCGCTTTTTGAGGACTAAACTCACCAAGGAGAACGGACGATGAAAAAATTGCAACTCAAACGCCGGCGCGTTCTGGTGAACACCGCCGAAAATTATGCGTACTTGTATTACGGCGTGTTTGCGCTGTTCGCCCTTTTGTTTATCGTTATGGCGATGGCGACACGCGGCGATTCCATTCGCTATGCGTTTTTCTTTTCCACCAAATACGAATACGCCAAAAGCACCGATTTGTTTATGGACTTTTTCAACTCGGTGCGCGATGCCTCCCACAACGGCGGGTATGAAAAAGGTGTCATTTATCCGCCGCTTGCCAACCTGCTTTTCTTTGGGTTCAGCAAGATGTTCAAAGGGGATTTGGTGAACGCGACCTTTGACAACCGTTTCCGACTGCGTAATGAAGACCCCGTCGCGCTGATGGTCTTTTTCGTGTCCATTATGCTGTGCGTGTTCGCGGTGTACCTGATTATCGACCGCTACCTGCTCCGTTGCGGGTTTACGGCGGCACCGGCGGCGTTGGCGATTACGTCGGCGCTCTCTTTCCCGATGCTGTACGCGATTCAGCGCGGCAACATCATCATTCTCGCCATTCCGCTGACGATGTTTTTTGTCTTTTTCCGCAACCACGAGCGCAAACTCGTGCGGGAACTGTCTTACATCGCGCTCGCCATTGCGGCGGGGCTGAAAATTTACCCCGCCGTGTTCGGTATTCTTTTGATTACTGATAAAAAATATAAGGAAACCGCTCGCCTTGTCCTTTACGGTGTGGTGGCGTTTGTGTTGCCGGTGTTCGCGTTCGGCGGGCCGGAACTGCTCTGGCAACTGTTTACCAACATTTTCCGTTTTAACTCCTCCCGTTCGGGGAGCGCGGAAGCGTTTCGCACGGGGTATTCGTTCCAAGAACTGCTGACGGTGTTTATGCCGAAAGGTGCACCGCGTCTGTTTGGACAAGTGGTGTTTTGGTGTCTTGAAGTGATGGCGGCGATGATGGTGTTTATCTTGCCGAAGGATTGGCAGAAGATGACCGCGCTTTGCTATTTGGTCTTTAACATCCGCTCGCTGTCCTCCATCTATGCGCTTACCTTCTTCCTTGTGCCGTTCGTGATGTTTTTGACGGAGAGAAAACGGTTCCGGTGGAACGATTATCTCTACCTTTTGTGTCTTGCTTTGATGTTTATCCCGCTTCCGTGTATGTGGTACGGGTTTTTGAGCCATTTGGCGGAAAATTCCCCGCTTATGCAAGGGCTTGTTGACGGCGCGTACGATTCGATGCGATTCAAACTGATTGCGCACTACGGCGGAGTCAACAAACTGATATCGGTGTTCGCGTTCCAGGGCGTGTTTGTGTTACTCTCGGTGGATGCTCTGTTGTCACCGAGTGACAAAAAACGGACAAAATCCGACAAAACCGCCACGGAAGACAAAAGCGCGGGCGCGGCGGAGGAGACAGTATGAAAAAGGAACTCCCATTGTCCTATGCCCGTGTGCGGGCGGCGGCGTTTTGCTATATGGGGTTGCCGTTTCTCATCTTTGCGATGGGGTGGCTCTCTCTTGTACCGGCGCTTCTCAGCGCGGCGGTGACGGTCGCCATTCTCATTTTGGCGGTCAAACCGTGCCGGAAAAAGCAGCCGAACGTGCCGTCCGCTATTCTCCTGAACAGTGACGGCATCACCCATATCCGCATTCCGCGGTGGACGGTGCTTGCGGTGGCGCTTATCGCCGCCGTATGGGTGTTTTGGTCGGGCATTGGCGGACTGTTTTACCAGTCGGACGATTTTCCGTTCCGTAACGCGGTGTTCCGCGATTTGCTCACCTACAAGTGGCCGGTCATTTACGGCGGCGAAAAGGGGATGCTGTCCTACTACATCGGATTTTGGCTTCCCGCCGCGGTGGTGGGCAAGTTTTTCGGCTTGTTTATCCATAACGCCGACGCCATTTGGCATATCGGCAACGCCGCCTTGTATTTGTGGGCGGTAGCGGGCATTGTCCTCGTGTTTTTGATGTTCTGTTTCAACGTGAACGCCAACAGCAGGAAAAAGGTGTTGTATGCCGCGCTGATTTTTGTGTTTTTCAGCGGAATGGACATCGTGGGCTGGTTTGCCGCCGGCGCGGACACCGTGTTAGAACGCTTGACGGAAGCCAACATCCACATCGAGTGGTGGGCGAAATTTATCAGTTTCCCGTCCGGACACCTGATGCAATTCAGCTCTTTCACGACACAACTGTTCTGGGTGTTTAACCAAGCGGTTGTCGCCTGGCTTGCGACACTTACCCTTTTCCGCGAAAAGACACCGTCGAACTTTGTCTTTATCGGGATGATGGCGCTCTTTTGCGGGCCCATTCCGTTTTACGGCTTTTTCGTGTTGGCGCTCACACTTGGTATCCGCTTTTTCTGGCGTACCCGTCGGCACCCGAAATTTGCGATTTTCTCCTTTGTGTCGCCGCAAAACGTGTTGGCGTTGCTCGGCGTTTTTCCCGTTTGCTATGCCTATTTTACCTGCAACACCGCCGCCAACATCCAAGGGGACAGCAAAATGCTCCGCTATGTACCGCGGCTGATTTTGAATTTCGGCGGCAGAGCGGATATGGGCGTTTCACCCGCGCGGCTGTGGCTGTATATCGCGTTTTTGCTGTTGGAATTTTTGCTGATTGCGCTTCTCATTTGGTGGCGTTATCGCAAGGAATTGCCGTTTTGGGTGTGCTGCGTGATGCTCTGCCTTTGCCCGATGATTTTCACAGGCGCGGCGGCAGACTTTTGTATGCGGGCTTCCATTCCGGCGCTTGTCGTGCTGTGCGTGTATACCGTTCGTTTTCTGTTTGAAAATTTCCACAGCCCGAAACACTCGCTGAACCGCTTAATCTGTATGCTTTTGACCTGCTTTTTGATTCTCGGCGCGTTTACACCGCTTGTGGAAATGTATCGCGGTGTTGTTCGCAGCGTAGCGCAAGGGCGGTACATCACCTATAACGATACCTTTAAGACGCTGGCGAGCGACGAAAAAAGCGCAGACAGCGTTCGCAACTTTACGGCGCAACACTATGAGAATTCTACTTTTTACACCTATCTGGCGCGCCATAACAACGACGATTGAGGAAAGAAAGGGGAGAGCCCGGTGGCACATCCTATCAAGCATTTTCGCACCATTACCCGTCACCGTCACGGGGTAATTAAAAACTGCTTTAAGGCGGGAATCGGGTGGCAAGGGCTGTTTCACGACCTATCCAAGTATACCCCGACCGAGTTTATCCCCGGCGCAAAACATTACCAGGGCACCCGCAGTCCCAACGAAGAGGAACGCCGCCTTTACGGGTATTCCAAAGCGTGGCTTCACCACAAAGGGCGCAACCGTCACCACTTCGAATACTGGACGGATTACAACCCGCAAACCCGCACCATGTCGCCCGTGCCGATGCCGCGGCGTTACGTGGTGGAGATGTTCTGCGACCGCGTAGCGGCAAGCAAGATTTATAAGGGCAAAGACTACACCGACAAAAGCGCGTATGAGTATTTCCTGCCCGGTAAACAGACGCGGTTTATCCACCCCGAAACGTCCGAGCAAATCGAGCATTTTCTCAAACTGCTCGCCGACGAGGGAGAGGACGTCGCCTTTGCCGCCGTTAAAGCGTGGTTGAAAGAGGAGTAAACGGAGGAAACTCTATGAAACCAAAAGCCTACGGAAGAACCCTTCTTGCCGCCTATTTCGGTTCCGTTACCCAGGCGATTACCGCCAACTTTCTCCCGTTGCTTTACGTCGCCTTTCAGGCGGCGTACCGTTTAACCTTGACCCAAGTGGCGTTTGTCTCCGCTGTGTTTTTCTTTGCGCAACTGGTGGTGGACTATCTGTGCGCCAAAGTGGTGGACAAAATCGGCTACCGTCCGTGCGTGCTGACGGCACAAATCACGTCGGCACTCGGCATTATCGGATTGACCTTTTTGCCGGATGTGTTGCCGTGTGCGTATGCGGGAATTTTGATTTGTGTGGTTATCTATGCCGTCGGAAGCGGGCTTATTGAGGTGTTGACCAGTCCCATTGTGGAAGCGTGCCCGTTTGACAACAAAGAGGGGAGAATGAGCCTGCTCCACTCCTTTTACTGTTGGGGCTTTGCAGGGGTAGTTCTGCTGTCAACTCTCTTTTTCAGGGTGTTCGGCATAGAAAACTGGAAGATCCTTGCGCTTATATGGGCGCTTGTCCCGCTTTTCAATACCTATAATTTCGCCGTCTGCCCGATTGAAAAGCCGGTTGAGGACGGTAAAGGAATGACGGTAAGGGAACTTTTTAAAACAAAGGTCTTCTGGATTTTTCTGCTCCTTATGATAGGGGCGGGAGCATCCGAGATTTCCATGGCGCAGTGGTCGTCGGCTTTTGCAGAGTCGGCGCTGCATATTTCAAAAACGACGGGCGATA
>JAZRYM010000072.1:0-26424 GCA_045600765.1 Acutalibacteraceae bacterium
GCGAGCTACACCATAACGGTGACGGGCGGCACAGCGGACAAACAGACCGCCCAATGGAACGATACGGTGAAGCTGACAGCCGGTGCTCCCGCAACGGGGATGAAGTTTGATAAATGGGTTGTGAGCAGCGGCTCGACGACGGTGAACTTTTTGAACGTCTATGAGACCAGCACCACCTTTACGATGCCGCCGGACAACGTGTCGGTGGAGGCGACCTACAAATACATCAACTACACCGTGAAGGCGAATGGCGGTACGACAGACAAAACCGTTGCGCACTATGGTGAGACGGTGACGGTAACGCCCGAAAGCCGTAAAGGCTACCGTTTCACGAATTGGAGCAGCAGCGATGTGACCGTGTCGGCAGACAGTACCTTTACGATGCCGGCGAAGAACGTCGAATTGACCGCCAACTTTGAGAAAGTTACTATTAATCCCGACCCGCCGGTGAAACCGACGCTCGGTTCCGCCAAGGCGGACGGTGCGAATGCCATTGTTACATGGGACGCGGTGAACGGTGCCGCGGGCTACCGCGTGTATCGCAAGACCGCAGGCGGCAGTTTTGAGGTGCTTAAAGATGTGACAAGCGGCTTCGTAACCACTTGCACCGATGCGGATTTGGCGCAAGGCACCTACACCTACACGGTACAGGCGTATGTGGACGGTATCGACGACAAAGTGTTCGGCGAGTACGACCAAACCGGTGTGTCGGTGACCATCTTCTTCGGCACGCCGGCCCTTATCGGCGCGGAGGCTTCGACCGAGGGTATCACCGTGTCGTGGCAGGCGGTGCCCGGCGTGACCGGATATCGGCTGTATCACAAAGTCGGAACGGAATGGAAGACGGTAAAAACCCTTGTCGGCGAAAATACCACGTCCTACCTTGCCAAAGGTCTTGATGCGGGCGAAACCTACACCTACACGGTGCAGGCGTATTACGACAGCGCGGTGACAGGCACGACGCAATGGTCGGATTACGACCAAACCGGCGTGTCGGCGACGGCGCAGTTCGGCGCTCCCGAAACCGAGGCGCAGGCAAACGGAATGAAGATTACCATCAACTGGGAGTCGGTTCCAAACGCCGACGGCTACCGTGTCTACCGCAAGACGGCGAACAACGCCTGGCGTACCGTCGCGGTAGTGGATGCGCCGACCACGACCTATACCGACGAAAACCCGATGGCGAACGTGGATTACACCTACACGGTGCAGGCGTACGCGCTGGTGGACGGCGAACCGGTTTACAGCACCTACGACACAGAGGGAATCACTAAAAAGGTGACGCTCAGCACGCCGGAACTCTCCGAAGCGGAAGCGATGGAGGAGGGCGTTGTGGTGTCGTGGAAAGCGACGACCGGCGCGACCGGCTATCGACTCTATCGTTTTGATAATGAGAGCGGCAGCTGGAAGACGGTGAAAACGGTGCTCGGCATCAACACGACGAGCTACACTGACAAAAACGTGCGTGCCATGAAGGGCGCAAAATACACGGTGCAAGCGTTCCGCAGCGAGGACGGACTCATCGTGTGGAGTGACTACCAAGATGCCGGCGTGATTGCGCAATAAACCCAACTTTTCAAAAGCCCTGCCGAAGTTCGGCAGGGCTTTTCGCTGTTGACGAACGATTTTTCGTGTGCTATAATAGGGACAATTTGGAAATTCTTTGAAGAAATGGGATGAAAGCCGATGTTTGATGCGGTTAAAGTGAAAAACGGGTGTGTGGCGTGGATTCGCGACTTTTTTGAAAAAAACGGTGCGGATTGCAATGCCGTTGTCGGCATTTCCGGCGGCAAAGACAGTTCGGTGGTTGCCGCCCTCTGTGCAGAAGCGCTCGGAAAAGACCGCGTTATCGGTGTGCTGATGCCCTGCGGTGAGCAGGCGGACATCGATATGGCGCAACTGCTTGTGTCGCATTTGGGCATCCGTTCGGTGGTTGTCAACATAAAAGACGCGGTGGAGGGGATTGCAGGTGCTATTCCGTTTCCGCTGTCCGCGCAAAGCCGTACAAATTTGCCGCCGCGCGTGCGGATGACGACACTGTACGCCGTGTCGCAGAGCCAAAACGGGCGAGTTGCGAACACCTGCAACTTGTCGGAGGATTATGTCGGCTATTCCACCCGCTACGGCGATTGGGTGGGGGATTTCAGCCCGTGTTCGCGCTTGACGGTGGCGGAAGTCAAACAAATCGGACGGGTACTCGGACTTCCCGACGTGCTGGTAGACAAAGTGCCGATTGACGGGCTTTGCGGCAAGACGGACGAGGAGAATTTAGGGTTTACCTACGCCGAGTTAGACCGCTATATCCGCGAGGGCGTGATAGACGACCCCGCGAAAAAGGAGAAAATTGACCGTCTCCACCGCCAAAACCAATTTAAGCTGGAACTGATGCCCGTGTTTGAACCGGAATTTTGAAAGGATGACACACGATGAAACTGGAACCGATTATCGTCTCGCTGCTTGATACCGACTTGTATAAATTCAATATGGATCAGGTCATTTTCCACAAACATACCGACCTTTGCGGGCAATACTATTTTAAGTGCCGCAACGAAGACGTGGTGTTTACGCGGGAGATGTTGGACGAAATCAACGGGCAGATTGACCATCTGTGCTCGCTGAGATTTACAAAAAAGGAACTGGATTATCTCCGCTCCATTCGGTTCATTAAGAACGACTATGTAGAATTTTTGCGGCTGTGGCGTCCGATTCGCGAATACGTCGAAACGGGACTTTCGCCCGACGGAAAACTGTCCATTGTGGTCAGCGGCCCGCTTTTTTCGGCGATGCAGTTTGAGATTTATCTTCTGGAAATCGTCAACGAGGTGTATTTCCGTTTCAGCTACGACTATGAGGAATTGCTCGCTTCCGCCAAAGAGCGGTTAGACCACAAGATTGCCGCGTTTCGGGACGGGACGTATACCTTCCGGTTCGCGGAATTCGGTTGCCGCCGTCGGTTGTCGCGCGAGTGGGAAGACGTGGTTATTCGCCGTCTCGCGACCGAGACGAACAACTGTGTCGGTACGTCTAACGTGTATTTTGCGATGAAATATAACCTGACTCCGATTGGCACCTACGCCCACGAATTTGTGCAGATGTATCAGGGCATCGACTCCATTCCGCTCGCGTATACGAACCACTACGCGATGAAAGACTGGTACGAGGAATACCAGGGCGATAACGGTACGGCACTCACCGATACGATTACGACCGATTTGTTTTTGCTCGACTTTAACCGCTCGATGGTCAACAACTACACCGGTGTGCGCCACGACAGCGGTGACCCGTTCAAGTGGGGCGAAAAAATCATCGCGCACTATAAAAAATACGACGTAGACCCGCGAACGAAACTGCTTTTGTTCAGCGACGGGCTTGATTTTGACCACGCGCAAGCACTGTACGACAATTTCCGCGACCGCGCCAAAGTGTCGTTCGGTATCGGCACATTTTGCACCAACGATACGCGCGAGGAATCGCTCAACATCGTCATTAAACTGCAATTCGTGAACGACCGTCCGGTTGCGAAACTGTCCGATGCGCCGGACAAAGCGATGTGCCGTGATGAGGAGTATTTAGAATATTTGCGCCGTTCGGTGGATTTTCGCTTAAAACGGGAGAAATAAGGAAATCCTAAACCAAAGAAAAGAAGAAAGGAAGTGTCGGTATGGAACTGGAACTGACCGCTGAAAATTTTAATGAAAACGTGCTCGAAAGCGCGCTTCCCGTGCTGGTTGATTTTTGGGCGACGTGGTGCGGGCCGTGCCGGATGATGGCACCCATTGTGGAGGAGATTACACACGAATACGACGGGAAAGTGAACGTCGGCAAACTGAACGTCGATGACGAGCCGGAGCTCGCCGCCGCATTTGACATTGACAGTATTCCTACGCTGATGATGTTCAAAAACGGGCAAGTGACGGGAACGCTTGTCGGACTTCACAAAAAAGAAGACGTTGTGGCGTTATTTTGAGCGCCATAAAATGAAAGAGGTTTACTTGGAAGTAGACCTCTTTTTTTGCGCTTTTTCGCGGTTTTCGGCGGTTTTCTCCGAGGGATTGCATTGACTTTTGGCATTGTGGGTAGTATAATAAACTAAATATAGGATAAAAGGGGGAGTGTCGGTTGCAACGGTTGTGGAAACGGTTTATCAAAACCGCCGTGTGTCTTACGCTGTGCGTGTTGCTGTGCGGCTGTTCCGTTTTGGAACTGAACACTTCTCAAAATTTGGCGCCGCCCGCCGCCACCGGCGACGAGGAGGCCATTCAGACCGCGCTTGAAACCTTTATTGCGGGTGAATACGGCTCTGCCGCCACCACCCAGTATAAACTGAAATATCCTCATTCCGGCGACTACCGCACCGCCTTTATCGTGCAGGATGTGGACAACGATAATGCGGCGGAGGCGTTTGCGTTTTACACGTTGTCGGAGGAGCAACCGCTCGCGCACGTCAATTACCTGCGCAAGCAGGGGAAATCGTGGGAGAGTATTGCCGACATTGAAAGCGAGAGTGCCGATATTCGCGAGGTGCGCTTTTCCGATTTGAACGGCGACGGACGTTTGGAACTGCTTATCGGTTATGAAATTGCCATTGCCCGTGACAGTCGCTTGTCGCTCTACCGCTTGTCGAAACTCGCGATGACGGAACTCGACTCTTTTTGGTACACCGACTTTTTGGTGGACCGCGTTGTGAGTGCCGCACAAAACGACGTCGTGCTTTTTCACATCAGCAACTCGGAATACGAGGTGGAAGCGTCGCTCATTTCGATGCAGAACGGGGAACTGAAAACCCGCGGAAGAACCGATTTGGACGGCTATATCGAACGATTTGACGCGATGGACAGTTGTTCGCTCGGAAACGGCATCGTGGGTATTTTTGCCGATTGCGAAAAGGAAAACGACACCCTCGTTACCGAATTGCTCGTGTGGGACGGTAAACACTTAACGGCACCGCTCTACGACCCCTATGCCAACGTGACGGTGGCATCGGCGCGGACATCGGGATTGCGTTTTTGTGACGTGGACGGCGACGGCGTGTTCGAATGGCCCGTTTCCGAGAAGTTGCCGCTTCCCGCAAGCGAAGATGGCGATATACTGTGGCTGACACGGTGGTGCTCCTATGACGCGGCGGAGAAAGAATGTGTTACCGAATTTTATGCGGTGACGGTGCCGCAAGATGGCTATCTATTGCGCGTGGACGATGCGTGGCTCGGCGCGCTGTGTGCGGCATACGACAAGAGCGCTCACCGGATGGAGCTGTTTTATAAGACGGAAGAACGCGAAACGCTCGAATGTGTTATTCGAAACAGTTCTGCCGAGGATGCCACTCCGGTGGAGAATGCGACCGGCGCGGTTGGACAACCGGCGCCGCGCGTGTATAAGACGGTGACGCTCAAAGGTAGCGGCACGGAATACCGCGTGTGGTGGAACGAGGACAAAAAAGCGGCACTTTCATTAGACCTCAATGATATTTTGTACCGTATGACGGTGCTTTCGTAAAGGAGGCGGTTTTGTGAAACGGATTTTGATTTGTGAGGACGAAGCGTCCATCCGCGACTTTGTCGTGCTGTATATGAAACGAGCGGGTTTTGCCGTTTTGGAAGCCGGCTCGGGCGAGGAAGCGCTTGACAAGTTTACCGCTTCCGAAGAAGCGGGCGAGCCGGTGGATATTGCCCTTTTAGACGTGATGCTTCCCGGTATCAACGGGTTTGAGGTGTGCCGTCGTTTGCGCGAAAAAAGCGATACGATGGGCATTATTATGCTGACCGCGCGCACGCAGGAGGCGGAGAAAGTCAGCGGACTTCAAAACGGCGCGGACGATTACGTCACCAAACCGTTTAGCCCGTCGGAACTGGTGGCGCGGGTGGATGCGCTTTACCGCCGCCTTTCCAAAACGCGCACCGCCGATGCGGTGACCTATCAAGAGGAAATCGTTTCAGGCGAATTTACCTTAAACGTGCGCAGTCGTACCCTCAAAAAGAACGGGGAACAGATTGACTTGACCCAGGTGGAATTTCAAATTCTCGAATATTTTTTCCGCAATCCCGGACAGACGTTCAGCCGCACCGATATTCTCGGTCGTGTGTGGGGCGAGGATTACTACGGCGACGACAAGATTGTGGATGTGAATATCCGCCGCTTGCGGATGAAACTGGAAACGGATGCCTCCGCGCCGAAACACATTTGTACCGTGTGGGGGCAGGGGTACGTCTTTAACCCGTAAATTGTAACGTAGGAAAAACGGCGAAAAATCAACGGAAAGGAGCGACGACAATGGCAATAAAACGTGTGACCGGCATCACCAAACGATGGCTTTTGAACGGTCTTGGGACGGTGTTTGTGTTTTTGGCATTGCTTGTCGTCGCGTTCATTTTGCTGACCCGCAACTACTATTACCGCAGTGTGCAGTCGAACCTGCTCTCCTATGCGAACAGCTCGGCGGATTTGTTTGAGCGGTATATGCAAGGCGGCAACTACGATTTGGAATCGGGTTTGCGGGATTTTGTCGCCAATTTCCAAGACAAAGAGGTTGTGGAAACGCAACTGATTAACAACGAGGGCGCGATTGTGCTTACCTCGACCGGTTTCGGTCGTGCGGGTGAGACGGCGCCCGATTGGCAGGAGACGGCGAACGGGAACAACCATACCGCTTCGTGGCGCGGGAAATCTTCCGGCGGCGAAAACGTCATGTCGGTGTGCGTGCGGATTTCCGAAAAAGGCGCGAAAACCGCTTACGGGTTACGCTACGTCACCTCGCTTCGGCTCGTGAACGCGGAGATGCGCTCCACCATTTTGCTCATCATCGTCATCGCGCTGTCGGTGCTCTTTTTCGTTATGCTTTCCAACTCCTATTTTGTCAGCACCATCATCAATCCCGTGAAAGAAATCGGGCGCACGGCGCGCAACATTGCGCTCGGGCACTATGACGTGCGTATCGAAAAACGCTACAACGACGAAATCGGCGAACTGACCGATACTATCAACTATATGGCGGGAGAAATCGCCACCGCCGAACAGATGAAAAACGAATTTATCTCCTCCGTGTCGCACGAATTGCGTACCCCGCTCACCTCGATAAAAGGGTGGAGCGAGACGTTGTCCGAACTCGGTACGGAAGACGAGGAAATGACCAAAAAAGGGTTAAAAGTGATTTCCGGCGAAACCGACCGCTTAGCGCGTATTGTGGAAGATTTGCTTGACTTTTCGCGGATGCAAAGCGGACGGTTTTCCGTCCAATTTGAAAAAATGGATTTGCTCGCCGAGGTGGAGGACAGCGTGGCGCTCTACCGCGACCGCGCAAAACGCGAGGGAATTATCCTCAAATATATGGAAACCGCCTACGCGACACTCCCTATTGAGGGTGACCGTATTCGCCTGCGCCAAGTGCTTGTCAACGTGATTGACAACGCGATTAAATACTCCAAAGCCGGCGGCACGGTGCGGGTGGAAGCGGCGGAAATCGGCGAGTATGCCCAAGTGGTTGTCAGCGATACCGGTATCGGTATCTCGGACGAGGATTTACAGCACATTACCGACAAGTTCTATCGCGCCGGCAAAAACGGCGGGATTCCCGGTTCCGGAATCGGGCTTGCCGTTGTGGATGAGATTATTAAAAAGCATAATGGGACGTTGGAAATCGAAAGTGACGAGGGAATCGGCACGACGGTGATTATCACGTTACCGAAAAAACAACCGTTAGATTAACAAAAAGGAGTCAGTATGAGCAAAGAACAGTCTTGCCCCGCAAAATACACCTCCATCGGCGGTCAGGCGCTGATTGAGGGCGTGATGATGCGCGGGCCGAAAAAAACCGCCATGGCGGTGCGCCACGCGGAAACCAAAGAAATCCAGATGAAAGAATGGGAAAACGGCGCCTCCCGCAAAGGCTTTTTCTGGAAAACCCCGTTTGTCCGCGGTATTTTCAACTTTGTGGATTCGCTGGTACAGGGGTATAAAGCGCTGATGCTTTCGGTCGATATGTCCGGTATGGGCGACGAGGAAGTGGAAAACGCCAAAGCCGAAAAAGAGGTCAAAAAATTGAGCGACGGCCCGCTGTTCGCTGTGTTGATGGTGATTAGTTGCGTGCTCGGCGTGGCGCTCGGTGTCGGGCTGTTTATCTGGCTTCCCATTCAGATTTACAATCTGCTTAAAGGCGCTATTCCCGCGCTTGACAACCGCTTTTTACAGTCGTTCTGTGAGGGACTTTTACGCATTATCATCTTTATTGCCTATATTTCCGCGACGGCGCTGATGAAAGATATTCGCCGTGTGTACCAGTACCACGGCGCGGAGCACAAGACCATTTTCTGCTATGAGCACAAACTCCCGCTGACGGTGGAAAACGTCAAAAAACAAGTGCGTTTCCATCCGCGTTGCGGTACCAGCTTTATGATTTTAATGCTCCTCATCGGCATCTTTTTCTCGATGATTATTCCGCACAACATCCCGTCGCTGTTGCGCGCCGCGATTAAAATTTTGATGATTCCGATTGTGATGGGTGTCGGCTACGAGGCGATTAAACTCGCCGGTCGGAAAGACAACAAATTTACCCGTATCATTTCCGCGCCGGGACTTTGGGTGCAACGCATTACCACCAAAGAGCCGGAAGATGAGATGATTGAATGCGCGATTGCCTCTTTTGTCGAGGTGTTGCCGGAAGACGACCCGGCGCGTGAAACGGCGCTTTCGGTTGCGTGGACGTGGTATGAGGACGGCAAAGAAGACGAGAAATCCAACGAAATCGGGTGAAAACAATGACCTATCGTGAACTGTATCGCCAACTGATGGCGGGAATGCAAGAAGCCGGCGTGCCGGATGCGCGGTTTGACGCGAGTTGTCTGCTTGAAGACATCGGCGGCTTGCCGTTTGCTCAGCGGACGCGGTATTGGGGTGAATACGTCCCCGAACCCATCCGCTTTGAGGTGGAACGCGCCGCGGCACAGCGTATGGCGGGCCGACCGCTGCAATACATACTCGGCAGTTGGGACTTCTTGGCGCTGACGTTGCGCGTGGGTGAGGGTGTGCTCATTCCGCGTCCCGAAACGGAACTCTTATGCGAAATCGGTGCCGCCTTTATCCGCAACAGCAGTCGTCCGCACCCGCAGGTTTTCGATTTGTGCGCCGGTTCGGGGTGTGTGGGACTCGGTATTTGTACCCTCGTCAAAGAAGCGCAGGTCACGGCGGTGGAACTGTCCGAAGCCGCGTGCTACTACCTGCGCTATAACGTGGCAAATCACCCCGACTGCAACGTGGACATCGTGCAAGCGGATATTTTGACCGATTCGCTCGCTATTCCCGGTATGGCGGAACTTATCGTGTGCAATCCGCCGTATATCCGCACCGCGGATTTGGCGGGGTTGCAAGGCGAGGTACAGCACGAGCCGCGCTTGGCGCTTGACGGCGACGAGGACGGTCTTAAATTCTACCGCGGGCTTGCGAAACATTGGGTCAAACGCCTGATGGACGGCGGAATGATGGCGGTGGAAATCGGCGAAGACCAGGGCGACGACGTGTCGCGCTTGTTTGTGGAAGCGGGTCTTACGGACGTGCGCGTGTATAAAGACGCGTCCGGCCTTGACCGTGTGGTGACGGGAATTTATTGCCCGTGACGGAGAAAATTATATAGAAAAAAGACCGCTTGGCCGGGAGCTCGTAAGGTTCGTAAGGAATGTATTCCTTGCGAATTCCCGGCCTTTTGCGGTCTTTTTTCTATTTTTTCACATTTCGCGCGTGAAGCGCAACAGTTCGTCGTAAATGCGCTTGCAGTTGTCGTGGTCGGCGTAGGCGAAAAACGCCTCCGCCCGCGCTTTGTAAACGTCCTCCATCGCGCAGTCGCGTTCCATCGCGGCAATGAGGGTGTCCACCAATTCGTCCTGCGTTTCGCAGACGGGGCCGAATCCCATTTCCGCTGTGCAAAACGCGCCTTCTTCATAATGCTTCGGTAAACTGTTCGGCAGGTAATAGACGAGCGGTTTGCGCATATAGGCGAAATCGAATTGTACGCCGGAGTAGTCGGTAATCATCAGCGCCGATTCACGAAAGAGCGTTTCATACGACGTGTCGCCGGTGGCGGCAAGGATTTTTACGGGTGTGTCGTCGCCGAAATCGCGCAGTTGCGGGCTGACGATGGGGTGAAGCACGTACACGATGTCGTAAGAAAGGCGCTTGGCGGCGGCTAAAAGGCGTTTGTCGTGGATGAGGGCGTCGTAGGTCTTGAAATAGGCGGAATCGCGAAAATAGGGGTTATAATCGCGTTTTACGCCCTCGTTTTTGCGCACGGTCACCGCCGCTTGCATCCGCCACGTGGGCGAGAGAAGAAGTTGTTTCTTTTTCGCGTCTTTCAGTCCGTCAAACCGCGGCACGCCGGTGAGTTTCAGTTCGTCGCCCTTGTAATCGTAAATCGGGCGGGAAAGATTGTCGATTTCAATCGGTGCGGCGCAGAAATAGCGCACCGTGTTGTCGCGCAGGCGGTTTTGCGCCGCGGCGATGTTTTGCACCGACAACCCGTGTTGCACGCACGCGGTTCCGAAATGGAGTAGGTCGCGCAAATAGGCGGACGTTTCCTCCGACAAGTGGTTGACCTCCATCACGGTGGAGTTGGAAGCGACCACCACGTCGGCGTTGAGAAACGCCATATAGTGCCGCAAGGTGTTGCGGTAGGTCGGGCGCAGTCCGTCCGCTTTGAGTGCCGCCGCTTCGGGCGCGTGTTTGTCGATGAGATAGGTTTTGTAAATCCCGTCACGTTGCGGTTTCGCAAAGCGATAAAGGTATTCGGCATTATCGCCGCCTTTGTAGATTTTATCGAGGAAGAACCACACGGTTTTTCCTTTCCAGTAAGGGCGGGTGAGCCAGTAGGCGCCGCGCATGGCGAGCATCGCAAGCGCGCGCTTTTTGCCGCTTTTGAGCATTTCGCACGCAAGCGCCAGTTCGCGCCCGATGCCGGAAAGAGGCTTGTTTTTTACAAACCGCAGGGACAGCGTTTCTTTGTCATAACGGCACACGCGGTCGGCAAACCGCCATGTCGCGTGTTTCAGCGTTTCGGTGAGTTTCGCAAAATGGGACGGGAAAACGAGGGGGAGCGGGTAGAATTTGCCCTCGAATTCCAGTTCGAAATGCACGTCGCCGGCGGCTTTCACCGCGTCGTAGGGGAGCGAAACGGAAAAAGCGGCTTGCTTAAACGCGGCTTTTCCGAAATATTTGGTCAGCGCAAACCGCCCGCACGGGGTCGGCATAAACGCCTTGTCGCCGACACATACGCGCAAGGTTGCCGCGCTTCCGTAGACGTTGGCAATGGTGCCGTCGAGGTCGAGTGTGTCGCCCGAAAACGCCAAGCGCTGGACGTTGACGGGAGTCATCATAGAGTTGGCAAAGGGTGCGCACCCTTTTTGCGGCAGGGTCAAAAGCAGTTGCCCGCCCATCGCGGACAGCGCCATTTCTTCGGTAAAACAACGGTGTTTCAGTTGCAAAAACATCACTTTCCGCGAAAACGCGAGTGCATCGCCGTCCGGCAACACGCGGTCAATCGTCTCGTCGTCCACAAAATCGAGTACGGCGGAAAAGCGTTCTTGCTCCGTTTCTGCTTCGTCGGAAGCGAGGACGCGGCGGTTGCGGTTGTCGCGGTTCGCCTCGGCTTTGCACAAGAGGAGATAGGTTGCCGCCGCCTGCAAAAAGGCGGGGACAAAGCCGCGCTCTTTTTTCACGGATTTGAGAAGCGGCAACAACCATTCGTCGATTTCGCGCACGTACCAGTCGCGCGCGTACACACCGGAAAACACCTCAAAATGCGGGTCATAGGGTGTCGCGTAGGTGTAGATTACCTCGTCCGCGGCGAGGAGCAAGCCGTGCTTTGCAAGCAGGCGAAAGAGCAAATCCTGCGCGCCCGCCTCGTCCGAGAGCGTTTCGTCCATGGAGAATTTTTCGAGGGTGGGCAGGAAAAAGAGCACACCGTAAAGGGTGAGCGGGAAGCGAAGCGCCACCGGCTTTTTGCCGCGCAAATCCACTCCGACGGTGCGTTTGCCGGCGGAAAAGCGGTCGGTTGCGCCGCTTTCAAAGCGGTGTTTCGGGCAAATCAGCGGAATGTCGGGGAGTTTCGGGAGTTTTTCTTCCTCCTCGTCTTCCAGCAGTTCGTCGTCCACGTTCACGCGGTCGGCGAAACGGAGCATTTTTTCAAAATAGGTTTTCGGAAAACGGTCGCCCGCTTTCAAAACGGCGAGGTAGTCGCTCTCGGCATCCGCTTTGGCGGCGTTAAACACGGCGGCAAGTGTGCCCGCAAGCGCGGTTGCATCGTGCGATGCCGCGTATTCGTCGAAAACGGGGCTGTTTTGCCCGCTTACGGCGAGGAGAGGGGTAAGTTTTGCTCGCGCGGTTTGCGCCTCAAATGCCGCCAAAAGCGCGGCGTTTTGCGTTTCGCTCTCGCCGGCAAGCAACAACACCGTTATCCGTTCGCCGCTCATACCGATTCCTCCAAGATAGCCACCGTGCGGCGAATACCGTCCGCAATGTCCGTTTCGGCGGTAAAGCCCAACGCTTTCAACTTCGTACAATCGAGGATTTCGGGCGTTTTGGCAAAGGTTTTCGGCGGTTCCGCCTCGTCGGCGGGGTTCGCAAACGAAAGGGTGAGCCCGCGTTCGGGGAAAGCGGCGACGGCGAGTTTGGCAAAATCGCGGATGGTCACGTTGGAGCGGTCGTCCGCGATGTTGTAGACTTCGCCCGGCTCGCCCGAAAGGAGCACCGCGAGGAATGCCGCCGCGGTGTCCGCTACATAGCAAAAGGAGCGGTACGCCGCACCGTTGCTTTTCAGCAAGATGTTTTCGCGGCGCACGACGTTCGCGATAAACTGCGCCCACACGCGGTCGTCGTTAAGACTGCACGCGCCGTAGATGTAGGCGGGACGCACCAGTTTGACGGGTGTACCGAACTGGTGAACATAGGCGTTTGCCAGCGTTTCGGTGGCGCGCTTGCCCTCGGCATAGCAATTTTTATAGGTGGTGAAATCGAGCTGTCCGTTGGTTGCTTCGGTCATCACGTCGCCGGAAAAGACGTCGCCGTAGACTTTCAGGCTGGATGCGCAAAGCACGCTTTCCACCGCGTTTTGTTGCGCATAGCGCAGGACGTTTTCGGTGCCCACCGTGTTGGTAAGCAGGGTGCCCACCGGGTTTTGCTCGTACTGAATCGCGCTGGCGGGACTGGCGGCGTGAATGACGAAATCCGCGCGCGGCAAGTCGGCGGGAAGCGCACACACGTCGCCCGAAAGCAAGGTCAACTCGTCGCGGTCGGCGGCATCGCCGAACACGGCACGCGCTTTTTCCGCATTGTGGACGAACGCGATGACGCGAATGTGATCGCCGTAAAGGTCGTTGCGCGCGAGCACGGCGAGGGTGATATACCGCCCGATAAGCCCGGCGGCGCCGGTGAGAAGCAGGGTTTTGCCCGCTAATTTTTCCCACGGCAAAGCCCGCTTCGCAACGGACAACACGTCCGCATACAAAGCGGGTTTCAGCAAATCTTTCAAAGGCGTAGTCATCGGTCGTTCGTCCTTTCCGAAAGAAAATTACAGCCCGTGCGAAGCGGCGTTTTCGCTGTCGGCGAGTTCCGCTTCGTGGCGTTTTTTGTATTCATAGCGGGATTTTAACACGTGTAGGTCGTAGTCGGTGGTGACTTTGATGTTGTCTTGGTCGCCCGGCACCAAATGAATTTCCTCGCCGAGGGAGATAAACAGCTCACTCGACGACACGGGCGCGGGAAGGGCGCGGCGTTCCACCTCGCCGTGCGCCCACAAGATGCGCGAGAGACGATAGCCTTGCGGCGCCTGCGTGACAAACATTTCGGAACGCGGCATTGCCACACGGCAAGTCTCGCCGTCGGCGCTTTGGAGCACCGAATCAATGCTCGGAACGCAGGGGACAGCGGTGCCGAATTGTCGCGCGGTGGCGATACATTGCGAAATAAGCCCGTTTGTAAGCACGGGACGCACCCCGTCCGAAATGAGCACCACGTCGTCGTCCGCCATCGGTTCGGCGGCTTTCAAAAGCCCGTTGTGGATGGATTCATAGCCGTTTTTGCCACCCGGGACAACGGCGGTGATTTTCGGGATACCGAATTGCGCGATAAGCTCCTCCAAATGGGGAATCCAATCGGCAAGGCAGGCGACCACAATCGCGTCCACCTCGGGGTGAAAGGCAAATTTTTCAAGGGTGCGGATGATGATGGGCTTGCCGTCCACTTCCAAGAACTGTTTCGGCTTGTCCGCCGATTTCAGGCGCACGCCGGTACCGCCGGCAAAAATCACCACAGAAACCATCGTCTATCCTCCTTATCGTGCTTGCTTCAAAATAAACTCACAAAGCGTTTCGGCGGCACGGCCGCTTTCGCGGCTGCCCAGTTCCGAAAGATGCGCTTTGACTGCTTGTTTGTAAGCGGCATCGTCAAATTGCGATATGTTTTGTGCCAGTTCCGCCGTCGTTTCGGCGAGAGGGAACGGCCAACGGCGAATATCGAGGTAAAAATCTCGTTCGCACCGGTAATCGCGCAGGTCGGGCGCATACAAAAAGCAGGGTTTTTCGGTCAGCGAAAAGTCCCAAACGCAGGACGAATAGTCGGACACGAGCACGTCCGCCGCACAGAGCAGGTCTTGCATATCGGGGTAGGCGGTCACGTCCAGCGCGGTGTTGGCGGTGGCGGGACTCGCCATATAGTGGGTGCGGACGAGCACCTTATAGCCCGGAAACCGGCTTTGGAGCGCGGTTTTCACCGCGCTGTCTTCAAACCACATTTCGTCCGTGTCGCTGTGCTCGCGGAAGGTGGGTGCAAAGAGGAGAAGCGGCGTTTCTTCATCCAGTCCGTAAAACGCGCGCACCTTGCGATTGGCAGCCTCGCGCGCGGCGGGGTCGAGGAGCACGTCGTTGCGGGCAAGTCCCGTTTCCATTACGTCGCCCGTGTAGCCGAACGCGCCGCGGATGACCGTCTCGGTAAAGGTAGTGGAGCCGGAGGTGAAAAGGTCGATATGGCGTGCAATGCGGCGCAGACGGCGGTGATAACCCGCCGTCTCGTCCGGCACGTCGTGCCCGACTTTCTTATACAGCCCGCACCCGTGCCACGTCTGCACCACCGTTTGGCGTTTGCGGAAAGGGAGGTACGAACAGCCGGTCAGGTCGTTTAGCACCACCACGTCGGCGGTCAAAATGCGGTAAAAATAGGGCAGGGTGTTGTACCCGACCGCCTTAAATCCCTGCGTTTTAAGGGCTTCGCGGGTTTTCTTGTCGCGCGCGCACCATTCGATTTTGAAACGGTCGCCGTACTGCTCGTGCAATTTGCGGCACACCGCTTCGGGGTTGCAGGTCACGCGCTTGCCCGCATAGGCGGAAAAAAAGACAGTCCGTGCACGAACGGGGCATAGGCGAACGAGGTGCAGGCATCCGTAAAGAGCCTCCACCGCCGCACTTTTGAGCCAGTCGCGCACGGAAATCCCTCCAAATTTTTGGTTTTGTTTTCGCGGGGTTAGTCGCCCGCAAGCGCCGTCAATACGGCGAAATCTTCGGGGTAGGTGAGTTTGAGCAGTCGGCGGTCGCCCTCAACGAGTGCCACCGGCTCCGTCGGTAAAAACGCGCGGATGACACCGCAATCGTCGGTGCACGCCGCCAAAACGGCGGGGTCGAGGTGGGCATACGCCTCCGCAAGAGTGTAAAGGTCAAAACCTTGCGGGGTTTGCACCTGCCACAACGTCTTGCGGTCGGGAACGGCGGCCATCGTTTCGCCGTTTTCGGTCACGGCAATCGTGTCGGTGACCGGGAGCGCGGCGGTCGCC
Organism: Acutalibacteraceae bacterium; assembly: GCA_045600765.1. Lineage (GTDB taxonomy): Bacteria > Bacillota > Clostridia > Oscillospirales > Acutalibacteraceae > RGIG426. The sequence goes on from JAZRYM010000072.1 coordinate 15,797, forward strand.
GCGCGGTAGGTTTGAAGTGCGTCGCAAAGGCGCGCAATCACGTCATCGGAAAGTAAGGGACGGGCGGCATCGTGCAACAGTATAGTATCGTAAGAGCCGCTTGTCGCAACGGTTAGCGCCGCTTTAACCGAGTCTTGCCGTTCGGCACCGCCGCACACAACCGCCACCGTTTTGGTTACACCGAAGCGGGCGAGGGTCGCGGCAATTTCGTCCTCTTTTCCGGCGGGGACGACAACGGCGATACCGTCGATGCGGTCGCTTTGTTCAAAGGCGAGAACCGCATGGAGAAACACGGGTTTTCCCGCAAGTTCCAAAAACTGTTTGGGCGTTTCAGATGTAAAGCGGTTGCCCTTGCCACCTGCCAACACCACGCCGAGCGTCTTTTTGACGCGCTTATTTTCCGCCATACAGTTCAAACGCTTTCTCTACGTCGCCATCGTACATAACTGTGCCTTTTTTCAGGTAAATCGCGCGGTTGCACACCTCGCGCACGCTGTCAATCGAGTGGCTGACGAACAAGACGGTTACGCCGTTTTTGATGAGTTCGGCGATTTTGGCTTTGCATTTTTTACGAAACGCGGCATCGCCCACCGAAAGGGCTTCGTCCACCACGAGGATGTCCGGCTTCGTGTTGATATTGATGGCGAAACCGAGGCGCATTTTCATACCGCTTGAAAAGGTGCGTACCGGTTGGTCGATGTAGTCGCCGAGGTCGGCAAACTTAATGATATTGTCCTCAATCTCGCGGATTTGGTTGTCTTTAAGACCGAGCAGGTAGCCTTTGAGGTAGATATTCTCCCGTCCGGTCATTTCCTGCGAGAAACCGGCGGTCAATTCCAAAAGCGCCGCCACCTGACCGCGCACCGTCACTTCACCGGTGGTGGGGAAGGTGACGCCGGTCACCATTTTGAGCAGGGTGGATTTACCCGCGCCGTTGGAGCCGATAATGCCGATGGATTCGCCGCGATTCACCTTAAACGAGACGTCGTTAAAGGCGCGGTTGGTTTTCAGTTTTTTGCTCTTATGAAACAGCGAGAAAAACCGCTCTTTATCGTTGCGATAGAGGGTGTAGACTTTGGAAACGTGGTCAAATTCGATAATCGGTAATTCCTGCGCCGTAGCGACCGTTTTGTTGTCTTCCATACCGTCGCCTCCTTACAGAATATCCGCAATTTGCTTGCGGGTACGGTTGTAGTTCCACGCGCCGAGCAGGAGAATGATTACCAATTCGGCGAAGAAAATCACGTTTTCCCACAGCGCGGAGGTCATCACATGACCGTCAGCGCAGGAGACGGATTGTTGCCAGAACCACTCACCGTAAAGGAATGTCTTGCGATAGCCGTTGATGAAATAGGTGATGGGGTTGAAATACATCACGTGGCGCAACACGGGGTTTTCCAGCGCGTAAGTATCAAACAGCGTGCCCGATACCCAAAACAGCATCGTCAGCGTGGAGTTGACGAGGTTTTCAAAGTCGCGGCTGAATACCGCGAGTGGCGCGTTAAACCACGAAAGTCCGAGGAAGAAAAGGAACATCAGCGGCGCATAGAAGAAGAATTGCACGTTTTGCGCCATCGGTGCGGCGCCGCCGGTGAGCATCAGCACAAGATACATCAGCACGGTTAAAATCAGCTGAATGTAGAACTTGGACAGGTTCGTGAACGTCATAATGGTGGAGACGGGGTAGGAGATTTTCGTTACAAACTGGCTGTTCGTGCGGATACATTTCGTACCGAACAGAATACTGTCGTTCATAAAGAACCAGGGGATATACCCGACGAGCAAGAACGAAAACACCCCGAACGCACCGTGTCGTTCGCTTCCGGCGCGCAGTCCGAGCGCAAACAAAAACCACAAGGCGAAAAGGGTGCACATGGGTTTAATGACCGCCCACGCAAAGCCGAGAAACGCGCCTTTGTAGGTTTTGATGAGTTCATTTTTTGAGAGCAGAAAGATTTGTTTGCCGAAATGGCGGTGTTCTTTGATAATTCGGAACAAACGAACCACATCTCCTTACATAATTAAAATCTTTGTTTTTACATACAAAGATAGTATACCGAATTTTTCCCGTTTTGTCAACGAATTCCAAGCAAAAATAGGTTACAAAAATGAAAGAAACCCGCCGCAAAAGCGGCGGGTTTCGGAAAGTCGAATCTTACAGCATCGAAGCGGCATCTTTGTCGCAGATGACGGTCACATTCGGATGGAGTTGCAGAATCGACGCCGGGCATTTCGGGTCGATTTCGCCATAAATCATATCGTGGACAGCCTGCGCTTTGCCGGCGCCGGTGGCAACGAGGACGATGGCTTTGGATTTCATGATGGTGCCGATACCCATGGTCACCGCCTGACGCGGCACGTCCGCGCTGCTCGCGAAGAAACGGGTGTTGGCTTCGATGGTACGGGCAGTCAGCGACACCACGTGCGTTTTCGCGGCGAAGGTGTCCGCCGGCTCGTTGAACGCGATGTGGCCGTTGTGGCCGATACCGAGGATTTGCAGATCCACGCCGCCGGCAGCTTCAATAGCCGCTTCGTACTGGGCGCATTCCGCTTCGAGGTCATCCGCCGTGCCGCAGAGAACGTGGATGCTCTCTTCCGGGACGTTGATGGAGTTGAACAGATTGTCGTGCATGAAGTAGTAGTAGCTCTGGTCATGCTCGTGGGTGAGACCGACGTACTCGTCGAGGTTGAAGGTGGTCACTTTGGAGTAGTCCACGGTGCCCTCTTTGAAGTAGTTAATCATAGCGTTGTAGGTCGGGATGGGAGTAGAACCGGTAGCGAGACCGAGCACGCAGTTCGGTTTTTCGAGAACGCGAGCCGCAAACATAGCGGCGGCGGCTTTGCCGATGGTTTCGGCGTCTTTATACACTTTGACGACCATTTTGAAAACTTCCTTTCATATTTGCGCCGAGGCGCGATTGATACGTATATTATCGCGCATTTTACGAAAAATTCCCATACGTTTTCGGTCGTTTTTTTTGCATTTTATGGTATTTTTGCGCCACCAAAACGAAAAAGGCGAAAAGGGACAAAAAATCGACATTTTTTTATTATAAAATGTGAAAAATATATAGACATATAGAGAAAAAAGGGGTATAATGACATCATATATATGTCCGCGTATCATCCAGACAACAAAAACCAAGGAGGATTTTGAAAATGAAAGTTGTTATTCTTGCCGGTGGATTCGGCACACGTATCGCAGAGGAAAGCCACACCGTTCCGAAACCGATGATTGAAATCGGCGGTCGTCCGATTTTGTGGCATATTATGAAAAGCTATTCGGCGCAAGGCTTCAACGATTTTATCATCTGCTGCGGCTACAAACAGCACGTGATTAAAGAGTTCTTCGCCAACTACTATTTGCACACGACCGACGTGACCTTTGATTTCGCAAGCGACAACAAAATGACGGTGCACAACAGTATGTCTGAGCCGTGGAAAGTGACGCTGGTGGACACCGGGCTTAACACGATGACGGGCGGCCGTGTGCGCCGCATCAAAGAGTATGTCGGCGACGAGCCGTTTATGCTGACCTACGGCGACAGCGTTTCCGACGTGGACTTTAACGCGTTGCTCACCTACCACAAATCGCAGGGGAGAAAAGCCACCTTGACCGCGGTGCACGCCGGTCAGCGTTTCGGTGTGCTCGGTCTCGGTGACAAAGGCGACGTTGCGGCGTTCCGTGAAAAACGCGACGTGGACGGCAGCTGGATTAACGGCGGCTTTATGGTGCTTGAACCGGCGGTGTTTGACCTGCTGATTGACGATACCACCGTGCTGGAACAAAAACCGATGGAGACGCTTGCGGAGACGGGCGAGCTGTCCGCGTTCCGTCACAGCGGCTTCTGGCATTGTATGGATACCCTGCGCGACAAACAGAATTTGGAAGCGATTTGGGAGAGCGGCGACGCGCCGTGGAAACGCTGGTAATCTACTAAAATACAAACGAAAGCGAGTGTTCCGAATGGATTTGAGTTATTTTCGCGGTAAGCGTGTGTTTTTGACCGGTCACACCGGATTCAAAGGCGCGTGGTTGTCCCGCATTTTGCAAAACGCCGGTGCGATTGTCACCGGCTACGCCTTGGAGCCGGAGGAAAAATCCCTTTTCAAGCTGGCGAACATCGCCGAGGGAATGACCTCGGTGTATGGCGACGTGCGGGATTTTGACGCGATGAAAGCCGCGTTTGACCAGTGCGACCCGGAAATCGTGTTGCATTTGGCGGCGCAACCCATCGTGCGCGAAAGCTACAAGTGCCCCGTGTATACTTATGAAACCAACGTGATGGGTACCGTTCACCTGCTCGAATGTGTGCGGCAGGCGAAACACGTCGTGTCGGTGCTCAACGTGACGACCGACAAGGTGTATTTGAACCGCGAGGAGGAGACGGGCGACGGCTATCGTGAGGACGAGCCGCTTGACGGGTTTGATCCGTACGCTAACTCCAAATCCTGCTCGGAACTGGTGACCCACAGTTACATTCGCTCCTTTTTTGACAGCGCCGATGCGCCGGCGGTTTCGACCGCTCGCGCCGGCAACGTGATTGGCGGCGGCGACTTTGCGGTAGACCGCATTATCCCCGACTGCGTGCGCGCGGCGGAGGCGAAAACGCCCATTATCGTGCGGCATCCCCGCTCGGTGCGCCCGTATCAGCACGTGCTCGAACCGCTGTTCACCTATTTGATGATTGTGGAAGCGCAGGCGAAAGATAAGTCGGTTGCCGGATGCTACAACGTCGGCCCGGACAGTTGCGACTGCGTGGAGACGGGCAAACTCGTGGATTTGTTCGTGAATGCGTGGGGCGGCGGTATGACGTGGGAAAACCGCGACGACGGCGGCCCGCACGAGGCGACCTATCTGCGCCTTTGCTGTGATAAAGTGAAAGAGGTGTTTGGGTGGGAACCCACCTGGCACATGGATACGACGGTGGAAAAAATCGTCGAATGGGAACAATGCCGCTTGAACGGCGGTGACGTGCGCGCTTGTATGGACAAGCAGGCGGCAGAATTTTTAGGAGGTATGAATCAATGAGCGAGAAGAAAACCGAGGCGCAAGCCCGTCAGGAAATTTTGGAGATGGTGGCGGACTATTGCCGCACTTACCATAAGAAAAAAGAGTATGAAAAAGGCGACCGTATCCCGTATGCGTCGCGTGTGTACGACGAGGCGGAAATGGTCAACCTCGTAGACAGTTCGCTGGAATTTTGGCTGACCGCCGGTCGCTATACCGACGAGTTTGAGGAAAAACTCGCCGCATATCTCGGCGTGCCGTATGCCTGCCTTGTCAACTCCGGGTCGAGCGCCAACTTGCTCGCTTTTATGACGTTGACGTCGCCGTTGCTCGGCGACCGTCGCGTGCGTCCCGGCGACGAGGTGATTACCGTTGCCGCCGGTTTCCCGACCACCGTGACGCCCATTATCCAATACGGTGCGGTGCCGGTGTTCGTGGACGTGACCATTCCGGAATACAACATCGACGTGACCAAACTGGAAGCGGCGGTGTCGGACAAAACCAAAGCGGTGATGCTCGCGCATACGCTCGGTATGCCGTTTGATGTGGAAGCGGTGAAAGCGTTCTGCGACAAGCACAACTTGTGGCTCGTTGAGGATAACTGCGACGCGCTCGGCTCGGAAGTGTTGGTGGACGGCAAATTGCAAAAAACCGGCACGGTGGGCGACCTCGGCACGAGCAGTTTCTACCCGCCGCACCATATGACGATGGGCGAGGGCGGCGCCGTGTATACGAAAAACCCGCTTCTTGCCAAAGTAATGCGTTCGATGCGCGACTGGGGTCGCGATTGCGTTTGCCGCTCCGGGCAGGACAACCGTTGCAAACACCGTTTCGACGGGCAGTACGGCGAATTGCCGCGCGGTTATGACCACAAATACGTCTATTCCCATTTCGGCTACAACCTGAAAGCCACCGATATGCAAGCGGCGGTCGGTTGCGCTCAAATCGAGAAATTCCCCTCGTTTGTGGAGCGTCGCCGTCACAATTTTGCCTATCTGTATGAAAAGCTCAAAGGCGCCGAGGACAAATTGATTTTGCCGAAAGCGCTCGACGGAAGCAATCCGTCTTGGTTCGGCTTTATGCTCACCTGCAAAGAAGGGGTTGACCGCGAAAAGGTTGTGCCGTATATCGAGAGCAAAGGGGTGCAAACCCGTATGCTGTTCGCCGGCAACCTCACGCGCCATCCCTGCTTTGACGAGATGCGCGCATCGGGCACCGGCTACCGCGTGGTGGGCGACCTCAAAAACACGGATGAAATTATGCGCCGCACTTTCTGGGTGGGTGTCTATCCCGGAATGACCGACGCGATGCTCGATACCATGGCAGAAGTGATTTTAGAGGCCCTCAACGCCTGAAAGGAAGCGCTGTAAAATGAGCGAACAGAGGAAAACAATTTCCATTATGGTTCCTTGCTACAACGAGGAAGAAAACGTCGTTCCGCTGTCCAAAGCAATCATCGAAACGATTGAGACGGAACTCCCCGCCTACGACTACGAACTGTTGTTTATCGACAACTGTTCCAGGGATAACACGCAGGCGCTCATTCGGGAACTGTGCCGTCAAAACCCGAAAATCAAGGCGATTTTCAACGCCAAGAACTTCGGGCAATTCAACTCGCCGTATCACGGAATGTGCCAGACGACGGGCGATTGCACCATCACGATGTGTGCCGATTTCCAAGACCCGGTGGAGATGATTCCGCAATTTATCAAGAAGTGGGAAGAGGGGTACAAAATCGTCTGCGGCATCAAAACGTCCAGCCGTGAAAACCCCGTGATGTATTTCCTGCGCTCTTGCTACTACCGCACCATTAAAAAGATGTCCTCTGTCGAGATGATTGAGCATTTCACCGGTTTCGGTCTTTATGACAAACGGTTTATCGACGTGCTCCGCGACCTGAACGACCCCACGCCGTTCATTCGCGGTATTGTGGCGGAACTCGGGTTTAAGCGGTGCGACGTGGAATACACCCAACCGAAACGCCGTGGCGGGAAATCCAAAAACAACTGGTACAGCCTCTATGACGCGGCGATGTTGTCCTTTACATCCTACACAAAAATCGGTTTGCGTATTGCGACCTTTTTCGGGTTCGGACTGTCGGCACTCAGTTTGCTTGCCGCGCTGATTTACCTCGTTTTGAAACTGCTGTACTGGAATCGCTTTCCCGCCGGAACGACACCGATTTTGCTCGCCGTGTTGTTGCTCGGGTCGATTCAACTGTTCTTTATCGGTTTGCTCGGCGAATACATTTTGTCTATCAACCAGCGTTCGATGAAACGCCCGCTTGTGGTGGAGGAAGAACGCATCAATTTCCATAGTGAAAACAAGGGGGAGACGGAATGAAAGGCATTATTTTGGCGGGTGGTTCGGGAACGCGCCTTTACCCGCTGACGATGGTGACGTCGAAGCAACTGCTTCCCGTCTACGACAAGCCGATGATTTACTACCCGCTGTCCACGCTGATGCTTGCGGGCATTCGGGATATTCTCATCATTTCCACTCCGCAAGATTTGCCGAACTTTCAGCGGCTTTTGGGCGACGGCTCGGCACTCGGTATCTCCCTTTCCTACAAAGAACAACCGTCGCCGGACGGTCTCGCGCAAGCGTTTTTGCTCGGTGAGGAGTTTATCGGCGACGACACGTGCGCGATGGTGCTCGGTGACAACATTTTCTACGGCAACGGGTTGCGCATTTTGCTCCACCAAGCGCTGATGGATGCCAAAGACGGCAAAGCGACCGTGTTCGGTTACTACGTCAAAAATCCCGAACGCTTCGGTGTAGTCAACTTCGATGAGAATCAGCGCGTGCTGTCCATTGAAGAAAAACCGAAACAACCGAAATCGAATTATTGCGTGACGGGATTGTATTTCTATGACAAGCGCGTGGTGGAATTCGCCAAAACGGTGAAACCGTCCGCTCGCGGCGAACTGGAAATTACCGACTTAAACAACCTGTACCTGCAAGAGGGTGACTTGAACGTGCAGTTGCTCGGGCGCGGCTATGCGTGGATGGATGCGGGCACGATTGACGCGCTCGCGGATGCCGGCGAATTTATCCGTATGGTGCAAACGCGGCAGGGGATGCTTGTTTCCGCTCCCGAAGAGGTTGCGTTTATCAACGGGTGGATTGATGCGGAAGACTTGCTCAAATCCGCTGAAAACTACGACAAATCGCTCTACGGCGAGCATTTGAAACGCGTGGCGCAGGGCAAAGTCTACTACGGCTGAAATTTCGGCTAACCTACAAAAATCAACCACGGCGGAAAGAAGGCTTTTTTGTGAACATTCTCGTGACCGGCGGTGCCGGATTTATCGGCGCCAACTTCGTGTATCTCGAACTGGAAACGCACCCCGAAGACCGCATTGTCTGTTTGGATGCGCTGACCTATGCGGGCAATCTGAAAACGCTCGATGAAGCGATGAAAAACCCGCAATTCCGCTTTGTAAAAGGGGATATTGCCGACCGCGAGACGGTGTTTGCGCTCTTTCAGGAAGAACAGTTCGATGCCGTTGTCAACTTTGCCGCCGAAAGCCACGTAGACCGCAGCCTCAAAGACCCGGCGCTCTTTTTGCGTACCAACGTCCTCGGCACGCAGGTGCTGATGGATGCCTGCCGCGCATACGGCGTTGCCCGCTATCACCAAGTCTCGACCGACGAGGTGTACGGCGACTTGCCGCTTGACCGACCGGATTTGTTCTTTACCGAAACGACACCGCTTCACACGTCGTCGCCTTATTCGGCATCCAAAGCGTCCGCTGACCTGCTTGTGCAGGCGTATCAGCGCACGTTCGGCTTGAAAGCGACCATTTCCCGCTGTTCCAACAACTACGGCCCGTTCCAGTTCCCGGAAAAACTCATCCCGCTGATGATTTCCCGTGCGCTGTCCGACGAGTCGGTGCCGGTGTACGGCAAAGGGGAGAACGTGCGCGATTGGTTGTATGTGAAAGACCATTGCATCGCCATTGACCTCATTTTGCGCAACGGCAAAATCGGCGAGATTTACAACATCGGCGGTCATAACGAGCGCCGCAATATCGACGTGGTGAAAACGGTGCTGGGACTGCTCGGAAAGCCCGAAAGTCTTATCACGTACGTTACCGACCGCCCGGGTCACGACCGCCGCTACGCCATTGACCCGACGAAAATTCACGAGGAACTCGGCTGGTTGCCCGAAACCCGCATTGACGACGGGTTACAGCAGACGGTCGCGTGGTATTGCGACCACCGCGAGTGGTGGGAGGAAATTCTCCGCGGCGACTACCAAAACTACTATGAGCAGATGTACGGTAATCGCTGAAAATCGCTAAAACAGGATAAAAAAAGACCGCTCATGGGGCACCCTGCGTAAGGAAGGTGCCCCAAAGGGAGGGCCTTTGTATCAAATCTTAATAATTGTTTTTTTGAGACGGCATAGCCATTATGGTTATGCCGTTTTGCTTTGGGTTTCGTTTTTGCCTTGGATTTCGGTTTTGCTTTGGGTTTCTTTCAAGCGTTTTTGGAACGCGGCTTCCATTTCTTCCGGTGTCATTTCTTGCACAATGCCGACACCATTGAAATAGATGTCCAAAAGTTGAACCCGTTTTCCGTCAACATAACGCGGTGCATGAACCTCGATTTTCTCGATGTATTCGTGCAGAAGTTCCGGCGTGAGTTCGGTAAATTCCGTAAGGCGTTTGACTTTTTCGATGAATTTTTGCAACCCCACCGATTTGTCCGTTTCAACCGAAAGATACATCTCCATATCAGGAACTGCCGCTTTGAGAGCCGCTTGTTCTCGCTCCAGAGATTCGGTCATCGTAGCATACCGTTCATCGGACAATTTTCCGTTGGCGTTATCCTCATACAGTTTAATTAATCAAACTATTCACCAAAATTTTGCTTTTTCTCCCAAATGTGGTACAATCTATTTGATATAGTAACCTTAAAGAGGTGAGTGACTTTGCAGATTGGGCCGTTTTTTGTGATTGATAATCAACTGATTTATAACGCCTGCAATGTGGTGGAGGGCGAGAAATGCGCCGGAAAGCGCGACAATCCGTATAGCCACGAGCAGCTGTATGACGAGTTGTTTTCCACCGGCGAGTATATGGATTTTCCGCGCGGACGGGTGGTGTTTGATGAGGTGGAAAACACCGCTATTGTTTACCTTGACCGCTGTATCCGCAACGACAAAACGATCGAGGCGGTTAAGACTGCGTTTCAGCTCGACCGCTTCACTCTCGGCGAGGACGACCACTACCGTTGTAAAAACTGTCTTGGCGATATATGGAACGAATGAGAAAACCCCCGACACGCTCAAATGAGTGTGTCGGGGGTTTTGGGTTTATCAAACAACCACTGGCTCTGCCAGTGGGTAAAAAGCTTTAGCTATGGACAGAATAAAAACTCCTTGTTATAGTTTAAGTTAAGGTTCGCCAACCTAACAAAATCATAACAAGGAGGTCCTAATCATGAAAGAAAAGGACATAAACAGTTTAGAACATACGAAGTGGAGATGTCAATACCATATTGTGTTTGCACCAAAATATCGCAGGCAAATCATATACAAAGAGATAAAGACAGACATAGGGAAAATACTGCGAAAATTGTGTGAACAAAAAGGTGTGAACATCATTGA
>JAZRYM010000073.1:0-24596 GCA_045600765.1 Acutalibacteraceae bacterium
TCAGAGACTGCAGTGCTACCCTTACACAATTCCGCAAAATCTTCGGTTAGGCGCTCGTTTTTCACGAGCGTCTTTTATTATATCCTATTTTTACCGTTTGTCAAGGGCTTTATGCCAATTTTTCTTTTTTTCGCCGTTTTCGGTATCAATTTCAAGCGCGACGCATAGAATTCTATGAATTTTCAATGCGAAAGGCGGAACAGCTATGCAAAACAGCCACGATTTCGCGGAAACGGTGGCGCGCTACCGCGAGGAGATGCGAAAACTCCAAGAAAAAAGCGAACTTCCGCCGTCGGAATCTCCCGCGGCGGCCACCGCGTTTATCCCGCTTGAACCGCAACCTGCGGCGGTCGAACCGCAACCTGCGGCAGTCGAACCGCAACCCGCGCCCGCTCCCTTGCCCGTCGCGCCGGAAGAAGCGGTGTTTGCCGCCGCGCCGCCGTTTGGCAACGACGTGGACGGCACGGCGCAGACGGACGAAGAAACCGATTTTGTGGAACCGCCGGCGGAAGACGAGACGGATGAGGGCTTGCTCGTCGTGCAACTCAATTCCGCGCGCGGCACCATTCCCATTGCGGGCGCAACCGTCACGGTGTTCCGCACCACCGACGAGGGCGACCAACTGCTCCACATCGGCGAAACGGACGAAAGCGGGTCGTCGCCCGTGTGGACACTCGCCACCAAAGACCGCGATTTATCGCTGGAACCGGGCGAAGCGGTGCCCTATGTCAACTACGCGGTGCAGGCGAACGCGGAGGGGTACGTCACCTTTCTCAATCGCGGCGTGTCGGTGTTCGGCGGGGTAAAGACGGTACAACGCATTTTGATGTTGCCGCTTCCCGAGCCGACGGCGGCATTTGACCAAATTCGACTGGAAACACGGGCGCAAAACACGCCGCCCGAACTCAACTGAAAGAGGGGTTTTCATGGCGTTTGAACCGTTTATACCCGACGTCATCACCGTCCATTTAGGCGCACCCGATGCGGCGGCGGAAAACGTGACCGTCACCTTTCCGGAATACATCAAAAACGTCGCGTCGAGCGAGATTTTTCCGACCTGGCCGGAAACCGCCCTGCGCGCCAATATCTACGCGCAAATTTCTTTTGCGCTCAACCGCGTATACACCGAATATTATCGCTCGCGGGGCTACAATTTCGACATCACAAGCGTGACCGCGTTTGACCAGGCATTTGTGAAAAACCGTGATTTTTTTGAAAATATCATCCGCATTGTTGACCAGATTTTCAACGATTATCTGCGGCGGGACAACGCGATTGAGCCGCTGTTTGCCCAGTATTGCAACGGCACCACCGTCACCTGCGACGGGTTGTCGCAATGGGGCACGGTAGCGCTCGCGAACGAGGGGTATATCCCCTACGACATCTTAACCACCTACTACGGAAACGACATCAACATCGTGCAAAACGCGCCGGTAAACATCAACCAGCCCTCCTACCCCGGCACGACGCTTCGTCCCGGTGACGCGGGCGAACAGGTGCAACAAAAGCAAATCCAGTTAAATCGCATTTCGCGCAACTACCCCGCCATTCCGAAAATCGTGCCCGCCGACGGCATTTATCTCGAAACCACGTCGGATGCGGTGCGCACCTTCCAAAAGGTGTTCGGGCTCACGGAAACGGGCACGATTGACAAGGCGACGTGGTACAAAATCTCCTATCTCTATTCCGGGGTTAAACGCCTTGCCGAACTGGATTCGGAGGGCATTGCGCTGGAAGAATTGCCCTCCCAGTTCACCACCACGATAAGCCTCGGCGACACGGGCGACGAGGTACGCACCATGCAATATTATTTTCAGGTCATCGCGCTGTTTTATGCGGAAATTCCCTTTACCCCGATTTCGGGCGTGTATACCGAGGAAACCGCCGCCGCGGCGCGCGCTTTTCAGCAGACGTTTGACCTGCCGGTGTCGGGCGAAGTCGACCTTGAAACGTGGCGGCGGATGCAACAAGTCTACAACGGCATTGTCGCCGTCACGCCCGAACTGGAAGGCGGGATTGTGCTCTTTCCCGGCGTGATTTTGCAAGTGGGCAGTCAAGGCGAAGAGGTGCGCCTGTTGCAAGAATACCTCGCCTTTATCCGCGAAACGTACACCGACATTCCCCCGCTCCCCGTGGACGGCGTGTTCGGCAACCGCACCTTAGCGGCGGTCAAAGCGTACGAAAAGCGGTTCGGATTGGAACAAAACGGCTTGGTCGGCGCGTCCACATGGGACAGCATCGCCCGCACCTATCAAGACTTAAAACTCGGTTACGACAAGCGCGCGGAACAGTACGGCGGCTTTGAACTGTATGAGGAGGAGAGCGAATGAGAGTGGATTATCCCGAAAACGACCTGCGGTGCGACCGCGACCTTTATGTGCGGGAATTGCAAACCCATCTGCGCCAAATCGCCCTCACCGACGCGCGCGTTCCGCTCGTCACCGCCGACGGCGTATTCGGATGCGAGACGACCGCGGCGGTCAAAGCGGCGCAACAATGCGCCCATCTCGCCGTGACGGGACGGGTGGATTTTGCCACCTGGAACGCCATTGTCCGCGCCGCGCGCGCCGCACGGCGGCAAGCGCAACCACCGCTTTCCTGCGCGCCGTTCACCCGCCTGACCTCACCTTTGTGCAAGGGCGAATGCGGCGAAGTGGTGCCCTTTGCGCAGGCGATGTTCAACGGTCTTTGCGAGCGGTTTTGCAACTTTGAGAGCGAGGAAGTCGGCGACACTATGACCGAGACGACCTGCCGCAACGTCAGAAAAATCCAGCAAATCTGCGAGCAAAAACCGACGGGCGTACTGGACGAAGACTCGTGGAACGGGCTTGTCTGCGCGTTTAACACCTGCGCGACCGACCGTTACATCACGGAAGAGACTTGACCCTTTTATGAAAAAACGCCTCTTTCTCAAAAACGCCGCCATTTTGTCGGCAACGTCGCTGTTCCTCAAAACGGTCGGCATCTTTTTCCGCGTTTGGCTGTCGGGCAAGCTGGGCGCCGAGGGCATGGGTTTGTACCAACTGCTCTTTTCGCTGTATGTGCTCGGTTCCACCCTCGCCACAAGCGGGCTTTCCACCGCCGTCACGCGGCTTTCCGCCGACGCCCTCGCCGACGGAAACGGCGCACGCGCCAAACGGGTGTTGCGGCGGTCGCTTTTCTTGTCCCTGCTCGCATCGGGTGCATCCACCCTGCTCTTTTACGCGGGTGCGCCGCTGTTCGGCACGCTGTTTGTGCGGGATGCGCGCACCGTTCCCGCCATTCGCATTTTGTCCCTCGGATTTCCGTTTATGGGCGTGTCCGCCTGCCTCAAAGGCTACTTTTTGGCGCGGCGTAAAACCCTCTCGCCCTCCGTCGCCCAAGTGGTGGAACAACTGTCCCGCATCGGCATTATCGCCGCCCTCTTTTTCCGCTTTCGGGGATGCTCGCAGGGTGTCGCCTGCGCGGTCGTTATGGGCGGCGACGTGCTGTCGGAACTGCTTTCCTGCGCCTTTCTCGCGGTGTGCACCCTAAACGACCGCCGCACACTCCCCGCCTCGTCGCGCGCGGCGCAACCGCTCACAAAACCGCTTCTCTCCATTGCCGTGCCCATCACGGCAGGGCGGTATCTCGGCACGGCGCTTCGCACCGCGGAAAACCTGCTTGTCCCGTCGGCGCTCGCCGCCTATACCGCAAGCAAAACCGTCGGGCTGTCTCAATTCGGCACGCTGAAAGGGATGGCCATGCCGCTCCTCTTTTTCCCCGCCTCCTTTTTGGCGGCGTTTTCCACCCTGCTCATCCCCGAAATGTCCGAAGCGCTCGCGCTCGGGCAAAGATTGCGGGTCAAATACACCGCCACCCACACGGTACACATCACGCTGACCGCCTCACTCCTTTTCGCGGGCGTGTTTTTCACCTGCGCTTACCCGCTCGGACGACTGCTTTACCACACCGACGAGGTGGGATTTTTGTTGCGCGTGCTCGCGCCGCTCGTCCCCGTTATGTACCTCGAAAGCGTGGTAGACGGCATCTTGAAAGGCTTAAATCAGCAAACCCATTCGCTTCTTTACAGCGTGGCAGATTCGGCGCTCCGCATCGGGTGCATTGTGGTGCTCGTTCCGAAAACGGGAATGGGCGGCTTTTTGTTTGTGATGCTGCTCAGCAACTTTTTCACCTGCTTTCTCAACGTCCGACGGCTGTGCACCGTGTCCGGCGCGCACATTTTGTGGGGTCGGTCGGTCGCGTTTCCGGCGCTGTGCGCCGTCAGCGGCGCGGTGACCGCCGACCTTGTGTGCGGTCGTTTTGTGCCGCCCGCCGATTTTTGGCAAACAGTGGCGCGTGGAGTTGTCGCCACCGCCGTCACCGTCGCGGGACTGTTTTTAACCAAAAGCCTCACGCCGGAAGATTTGCACCTAAAATGAACAAAGCGACGAACATTTCGTTCGTCGCTTTGTTATTTCATCGCTTGATTCCCTTACTCCACGTCGCCGCCCACGTCGGCGGCGCCGGATGCCTTGTGTTTCAAATAGGCGTTGATAAACCCGTCAAGGCCGCCGTCCATCACGGCGGAAATGTTGCCCGTTTCAAAGCCGGTGCGGTGGTCTTTCACCATCGTATACGGCATAAACACATAGGAGCGGATTTGGCTGCCCCAGGCGATTTGCGCCTGCGCGCCTTTGATATCCTCAATCTTGTCGAGGTTTTCGCGCTCCTTGATTTCCACCAATTTTGAACGCAACATACACATCGCCGTGTCGCGGTTTTGGTACTGGCTGCGCTCCGTTTGGCACGCCACCACAATACCGGTCGGGATGTGGGTCAACCGCACGGCGGACGAGGTTTTGTTGACCTTTTGTCCGCCCGCGCCGGAAGAACGATACACGTCCATTTTGATGTCTTCGGGACGGATATCCACTTCCACCGAATCGTCGATTTCCGGCATCACTTCCACCGCCGAAAAGGAGGTGTGGCGGCGACCGGAGGCGTCAAACGGCGACACACGCACGAGGCGGTGCACACCCGATTCGCTTTTTAAGTAACCGTAGGCGTTGTCGCCCTCCACCATAATGGAAGCGCTTTTAATACCCGCCTCGTCGCCCTCCAAATAGTCAAGCAGGCGGTAGGAAAACCCGTGCGTCTCCGCCCAGTGGGTATACATCCGATAGAGCATTTCCGCCCAATCCTGCGCCTCGGTGCCGCCGGCACCGGCGTGGAAGGTCAAAATGGCGTTGCCCGCGTCGTATTCGCCGGTCAGCAGGGTGGCGAGCCGTTGGGTTTCAATCCCCTCCTCCACCTCCGCGACACCTTGCTCGCATTCTTCAAGGAGGGTTTCGTCCTCTTCCTCGTTGGCGAGTTCAATCAGCGCGAGCGTGTCCTCGTGGCGGGCAACCAGTTTGTCGTATCCTTCGAGCTTGTCGCGCACCTGTGCGGTACGCTGGGTGATTTTTTGCGCATTGTCCATATCGTCCCAAAATCCGGGCGCGGCGGCACGCTGTTCCAGCTCCGCCACTTCCCGTTTGAGTTGGGAGACACCCAAGGCGTTTTCCAAATCCTCTAACGCCGGGCGCAAATTTTCCAGTTTCAGTCGCAATTCATCGTATTGTAACATCGTGTACTACTCCTTGTTGTTTCTCCACCGTCATTATATCGGACTTTGCGCCGTTTGTAAAGGAAAATCTTGTCTCTTTTATAAAATAATACTTGACGGCGGGAAAATAAGTTGGTATAATAACTGTTGCCTTTGCGATTTGCAAAGAGTTTTATCCTTGCTCCGTTCTTATGAAACGGGGCCAACTGACCACAAGGAGGTGTCAACTATGCCCACAATCAAAGCTACGTACGAAGCGGTGTTCATCTTCTCCGAAACGCTCGGCGAAGAAGGCATCGCGGCGATCAAAGCGAAATTCGAAAAACTGATCGCCGACAACGCGGAATTAGGCAAAGTCGACGAATGGGGTACCCGTCGTCTGGCTTACCCGATTCAAGACCAGAACGAAGGTTTCTACGTTCTGTATAACTTCGTGTCCGCTCCGGAATTCCCGGCGGAACTCGAACGCGTTGCCAAAATCACCGACGGCGTGCTGCGCGACCTGATCGTCCGCAAAGACGAGAAAGCCATCGCTGCCGAAGCCGCCGCCGAAGCCCCCAAAGCGGCGAAAGCAGGCGAAAAAGCGGCGAAAGAAGAAGCCGCTGAAAAAACCGAGGAGGAATAAGCGCAATGAACGTTATCTGCTTAATGGGTCGCTTGACCGCTGACCCCGAACTGCGCCACACCTCGAACCAAATCGCAGTCACCAGTTTCACCGTCGCGGTCGATCGCCGCTTTGTGTCTCAGGGACAAGAGCGCCAGACCGACTTCATCAACTGCGTCGCGTGGCGCCAGACTGCCGAATTCATCACCCGCTATTTCCACAAGGGCAACCGCATCGCCGTCAACGGCTCGTTGCAGGCGCGCCCTTTCACCGACAAAGAGGGAAACAAACGCACTTCTTATGAAGTGGTGGTGGACAACGCCTATTTCTGCGAGTCCAAGAACGGCGGCGGCAACTCCGTCCCCGGCGGCGAATCGCAGGTTCCGACCTGGAACGAGCCGTCCACCGCGTTTTCGACCGCTTCTGCCGGTGACTTTGAGGAAATCGCCGGAGACGATGACCTTCCGTTCTAATCCCTTGCCGATTAGAACTCCCTATTTTTGTGTAAAGGAGGCTTTTTCATGGCCGAATTTGAAAGAAGCGAACGCCCGATGCGCGCCGGTGTGCGCAAAGGTCGCCGCAAAGTGTGCACTTTCTGCATGGACAAAGTGCAGACCATCGACTACAAAGACGTGGCTCGCCTGCGCCGTCACCTTTCCGAGCGTGGCAAAATCCTGCCCCGCCGCGTGACCGGCACCTGCGCCCGTCACCAGCGCGAACTGACCGTCGCCATCAAACGCGCCCGTCAAATTGCGCTTCTCCCCTACGTGGCGGAGTAATTGTCGCACAAAACCCCGCCGTTTTTCTAAACGGCGGGGTTTCTTCTTCCTTTATTTTACCTAATCTATAAGAAAGGATGATTGGATGCGCCTCGGCGGAGTACAAAAATTGACCCTACTCGACTTTCCCGAGCACGTCGCGTGCACCGTGTTTACCCTCGGTTGCAATTTGCGTTGCCCTTTTTGCCACAACGCCTCGCTCGTTGTGCCTGAACGCGCCCTGCCGGACGAAATGCCGGAAGAAGCGTTTTTTAACTTCCTCAAAAGCCGTCAAAAAGTCCTCGACGGCGTATGTATCACCGGCGGCGAACCGTTGTTGCAGCCGGACATCGTGGACTTTATCCGCAAAATCCGCGCGCTCGGCTTCGCGGTGAAACTGGATACCAACGGCACGTTGCCCCACGTCCTCAAACCCCTTTTGGACGAGCATCTCGTCGATTACGTGGCGATGGACATCAAAAATTCCCCCGCGCGCTATGCCGAAACGGTGGGTGTGCCCGGTTTTGACCCCAAAAAAGTGGAAGAAAGCCTCGCTCTGCTTCGCGCATCCGGCGTTCCGTTTGAACTGCGCACCACCGTCGTCGCCGAACTGCACGACGAAACCTCGATACAAGATATGGGTGCGTGGATTCGCGGCGACCAAAAATATTTTTTGCAGTCGTTCACCGATTCGGGCGATATTTTGGGGTCAGGTTTTTCCGCCCACACCCCTGCGAAAATGCGGGAATTTCAAGGAATTTTGACACCTTTTGTCCCAAAAACCGCCCTGCGCGGCATTTGAAATTTTTTGCAAAAAATCACAATATCTTGGCAAATTTGAACTTGACAACCCCTAAATCTTGTGGTATCATAGACAAGCAATGAACAATTTACCACAAGAAAAGGGGTTTTTTTATGTACCAAGTGCAAAAGCGCGACGGAAAAATCGCGGAATTCAATTTAAGCAAAATTTCGGAGGCGATTACCAAAGCGTTTGACGCCTGCCAAAAACAGTACAATCCCGACATCATCGACCTGTTGGCGCTGAAAGTGACCGCCGCATTCGAGCCGAAAATCAAAGACGGACTCATCGCGGTGGAAGACGTGCAGGACAGCGTGGAGTCGGTTTTGAGCCAAGCGGGCTACGACGACGTGGCAAAAGCGTACATCCTCTATCGTCGTCAGCGCGAAAAAATCCGCAATATGAAATCCACCATTCTCGACTACAAAGAACTGGTGGACAACTACGTGAAAATCAACGACTGGCGCGTGAAAGAGAACTCCACCGTCACCTACTCGGTCGGCGGTCTCATTCTCTCGAACTCGGGTGCGATTACCGCCAACTACTGGCTGTCCGAGATTTATGACGACGAAATCGCCAACGCGCACCGTAACGCAGACATCCACCTGCACGACCTGTCTATGCTGACCGGTTACTGCGCGGGTTGGTCGCTGAAACAGCTCATCCAAGAAGGTCTCGGCGGCATTCCGGGCAAAATCACCTCGTCGCCGGCGAGCCACCTCGCGACCCTCTGCAACCAAATGGTCAACTTCCTCGGCATTATGCAAAACGAATGGGCGGGCGCGCAGGCGTTCTCCTCGTTCGACACCTATCTTGCGCCGTTCGTCAAGGTGGATAACCTCGACTACGACCAAGTGAAAAAATGCATCGAATCGTTCATTTTCGGCGTCAACACGCCGAGCCGCTGGGGCACGCAAGCGCCGTTCTCCAACATCACGCTCGACTGGACGGTGCCGCACGACCTCGCCGAACTGCCCGCTATCGTGGGCGGCAAGGAGATGCCGTTCAAGTACAAAGACTGCAAAGCCGAAATGGATATGGTCAACAAAGCGTTCCTCGAAATTATGATTGAGGGCGACGCCAACGGCCGCGGTTTCCAATACCCCATTCCGACCTACTCCATCACCCGCGATTTCGACTGGTCGGATACCGAAAACAACCGCCTGCTGTTTGAGATGACCTCCAAATACGGCACGCCCTACTTCTCCAACTACATCAACAGCGATATGGAGCCGAACGACGTGCGCAGTATGTGCTGCCGTCTGCGCCTTGACCTGCGCGAACTGCGCAAAAAATCAGGCGGCTTCTTCGGAAGTGGTGAATCCACCGGTTCTATCGGCGTGGTCACCATCAATATGCCGCGCATCGCCTACCTCGCGTCGGATGAAAAAGACTTCTACCGCCGCCTCGACCACATGATGGACATCTCCGCCCGTTCGCTCAAAGTGAAACGCACGGTGGTCACCAAAATGCTGGATGAGGGGCTGTATCCCTACACGAAACACTACCTCGGCACTTTCGACAACCACTTCTCCACCATCGGCCTCGTCGGTATGAACGAAGTGGGTCTTAACGCCAACTGGCTCGGCGGCGATATGACCGACCCGAAAACCCAAAAATTCACGCAAGACGTCTTAAACCATATGCGTGAGCGCCTCTCCGACTATCAGGAGCAATACGGCGACCTCTACAACCTCGAAGCCACGCCGGCGGAATCCACCAGTTATCGCCTGGCGAAACACGACGTCAAACGCTTCCCGGACATCAAAACCGCCGCCAAAAGCTGCGACGATACCCCGTATTACA
Source organism: Acutalibacteraceae bacterium (assembly GCA_045600765.1). Taxonomy (GTDB): domain Bacteria; phylum Bacillota; class Clostridia; order Oscillospirales; family Acutalibacteraceae; genus RGIG426. The sequence continues at coordinate 9,537 of JAZRYM010000073.1, forward strand.
CCAACAGTTCCCACCTGCCGGTCGGCTTCACGGATGACGTGTTCTCCGCCCTTGATATTCAGGACGAACTGCAAACGCTCTACACCTCCGGCACGGTGTTCCACGCCTTCCTCGGCGAAAAACTGCCCGATTGGAAAGCGGCGGCGACGTTGGTGCGCAAAATTGCCGAAAACTACAAACTGCCGTATTACACCCTCTCGCCCACCTACTCCATCTGCAAAAAACACGGCTACGTTGCAGGCGAGCAATACACCTGCCCCGAATGCGGCGAACCCACCGAGGTATACAGCCGTATTACCGGTTACTATCGCCCGGTGCAAAACTGGAACGACGGTAAAACGCAGGAATACAAAGACCGCAAAGTGTACGACATCGGTCGCTCCACGCTGACCCACGAGGGCCCGCTGAACCTCGGCGGCGACAACTGCGCTTGCAACAACGCGCCGGCGGCACAACCCGCCGAAGTGGATGCCGAAATCCTGCTCTTCGCCACCACTACTTGCCCGAAATGCAAGATGATTGCGGCGCGCCTCGACAAAGCGGGCATTCCGTATAAAAAACTCATCGCGGAAGAAAACGCCGACCTCGTCTCGACCTACGGCATCCGCCAAGCGCCGACGCTCGTCGTGCTTCACGAAAACGGCGCGGTGAAATACGCCCAAATGGACGAAATCATCCAATTCATCGAAAAGCAGGAAGCGCAGGGATAATCGTATGATTTATGACGTTTTGGTGGTCGGTGCCGGCCCTGCCGGACTGACCGCGGCACTCTATGCCCTGCGCGCCAACAAAACGGTGTTGGTGCTTGAAAAAAGCACACCCGGCGGGCAGATGACCTTTTCCCCGAAAGTGGAAAATTTCCCCGGCTTTTTGCAGGTGAGCGGCAACGAACTCGCCGACAAATTGGTGGAACAAGTGCTGGAACAGGGCGCGGATATGGATTTCGGCTGTGTCAAATCGTTGTCCCGGAACGACGGCATCGTCACCGCCGACACGGGCACGCACACCTTCGAAGCGCGCACCGTCATCCTCGCCACCGGCGTGAAACACCGGATGCTCGGGCTCGACCGCGAAACGGAGTTTGTCGGCAACGGCATCTCCTTTTGCGCCGTGTGCGACGGCGCGTTCTACCGCGATAAAACGGTCGCCGTCATCGGCGGCGGCAACTCCGCACTTCAAGAGGCGTTGCTGCTCTCCGAAAACTGCAAAAAGGTGATGATGGTGCAAAACCTCCCCACCTTTACGGGTGAGGAAAAACTGCGCCAGGCGGTCGAAGCAAAAAGCAATATCGACGCCGTGTTCGGCACGGTAGTCACCGGCATCTTAGGCGACGAAACGCTCACCGGTATCTCCCTCAAAAACGATGCCGGTGAAACGTCCGATTTGATGGTAGACGGCGTGTTTATCGCCATCGGCTTAATCCCCGAAAACGAGCCGTTTAAGGCGCTCGCGCCTCTCAACGACTATGGCTATTTCGACAGCGACGAACGGTGCTTAACCCCCGCCGACAACGTGTTTGTCGCGGGCGATTGCCGCTCGAAATCGGTACGGCAAATCACCACCGCCGCCGCGGACGGTGCCGTTGCCGCCCTCGCCGCCTGCCGGTATTTAGACAACCTCTAAACCGCGTCTGTAATTACGTTGATGATCTCTTTTGTAAGGATACCCAAAAAAAGAACCCCGCTCGGCCGAATGACCGAGCGGGGTTCTTTTTTGCAATTTTTTTTGCCGTTTTTATCCGAGCAATCTCGCCGTTTCCACCACCACAATAACGGCGGCAAGGGCGATGCGATAAACGCCGAACGGCTTGAAACTGTGCTTTTTCACAAACGCGATGAGCCAGCGAATAACGACCAGCGACACGAAGAACGACACCACAAGTCCGATGATAAGCAGCAACCATTCAAACCCCGTAAAGGTGAATAACGAGCCGTCCAGACCCGCCTTAAACAGTTTCAGACCGCTGGCACCGAACATCACGGGAATCGCCATAAAGAAGGAAAATTCCGCCGCAACGACACGGGACGTGCTGAGCATCGTGGCGCCGAGAATGGTCGAGCCTGAACGGGACGTTCCGGGGATAAGGGCGAGCATCTGAAACACGCCGATATATAAGGCGGTTTTGAAACTCATTTCCTCAAAATTGTGGATTTTCGGCGTGGTCTTGCGGTTTTCCATCCAAATAAACAGCACACCGTAAATCAAAAGCGTTGCCGCAATCACCCACATCGCCGACCGCGCCAACACACCGTCCAGCCAGTCGTCGATAAGCAGTCCCACAATCGCGGCGGGAATGCTTGCCACCGCCACTTTCACCCACAACAGCAGGGTGTTTTTCTTTTCCTCGTCGGTTTTGCCGTGTGCCCACGGGTTCAGTTTGTTGAAATAAAGCACCAGCACCGCCAAAATCGAACCGACTTGGATAACCACCTCAAAAATCCGGAAAAAGTCCTCCGACACGTCCATCTTAACCAGTTCATTGAACAACGAGAGATGCGCGGTACTGCTGATGGGAAGCCACTCGGTAATTCCTTGAACAATGCCCATCAAGATAGATTTCAGAATTTCAAAAAAAGCAGACATACCCGTTCTCCTTTGTAAAAGAATGACAAAAACGGAGAGAACTCTCTCCGTTTCGTCGTCGTTGATTTGTCCGAAGACTTACAAATCCATCTCTTTGAGCAAGTCGCGAAGCAAGATGGCTTCATCCGGCGTCAAGGTGCACCCTTTGCCCATTTTGGCGCGTTCCGGTGCCCATTCGCGGATGTCGTATTTCGGCGCACGGTCGTTCCAGCTGATGAGGTTCAGCTCTTTCGTCCAACCCGAAGGGGTTTGGGACAAAACACCGCATTCCTTGACGATTTCGTACTTCAATTCCGGCATGGTCATTTCTCCTTTGCTTAATATGTATGCCCCGCGGGCAAAAAGTATCCGTAATTTTATCCGAGCAACCCGTCGAAAAAGCGACGCCACCCGTCACGGGGACGCGCAGGTTGCGCGGTTAGGCGCCCAGTCGGCGCAGGAGAAGGCGCCGTTTGTGCCGATTGCACCGATTGCACCGATTGCGCAGACGGCATAACCGATGCCGTCGGTTTTTGTGCCGGTGCGCTCGGTGCAGCCGATACCGTTGTCGCGACAGGCGCACCCTCTTTCAGCGTTTTTTCCAATTCCATCAGCCGCAATCCGGCGGCATCCCGACGCGCGTTCAAATCAGAACGGGCGACACCCACTTTCGAGCGCATCTGTTCCAGCGTTTGTTCAAGCGCTTCAATAACATTGTCCATTTCGTCGAGACATTCCTCACCGGCACGGCCGGAAGCATCGAGAAAATCCGTTCCGCGGGCGCGCAACTCCTCAATGGCGGCGAGCAAATCGCCCACCTGCGCGGCAGCGGCCACCCGCGTGTTTAAGCGGGTATTTTCTTTTTTGAGCATCAGCAGTTGAGCATTCATCGTTTCAAAGTGGTCAAACGCCTTTGCACGAACGCTTTCCGCCTTTTCTTCGGCGGCGGCAACGTCGGTTTTCAACTGCTTGTTTTCCTCTGTCAAGGCGGCGAGACAAGCATTCGCCTCGGAAAGGCCTTCCCGAAGACCCGCTTCCCGCTCGGAGAAGTCCGCTTGTAAACTATCCACGTACGTCATAACGTCTTCGCGGTTAAAGCCGCGAAACGACGTGCGAAATCCCTGTTGTTCTGCCATCGGACGTCCCCCCTTATATAAATAAAGCGTTATAAAAGAAAACTTTTTTAAGCTTGGGATTATTGTATCACCTTTCTTTTCAAATTGCAACCATAATTTTTCCCGAAACTGCAAAAAAGACGACAAAATTTTCTTGTGATAACTTTTGCATCGTCGCACAAACTAACAACACAGCGAACAAAGACGATTTGCTGCTGTCCGATAGAATAGGCGGACGACAAGATTTTTTCAAAAAGGAGTGAAACTGAAATGTCCAAGAGCAAGACGATGGTGCCGGAGGCTCGCGAGGGTCTCAACCGTTTTAAGATGGAAGCCGCTTCGGAAGTCGGCGTGAGCCTGAAACAGGGCTACAACGGCGATTTGACCTCGAAACAAGCGGGCTCTATCGGTGGCCAGATGGTCAAAAAGATGATCCAGCAGTATGAGAACAACCTGAAATAATCCCGCGACATTTGCCGCAAACTGCCCGGAGAAAAGAAACCTTTTCTCCGGGCAGTTTCCTTTTTCCGCAGGTAAAAAGAATGCCCGAAAACCGCCGAAAACCGCTTCAAAAAAACCTCGATTTTTTTCGAATTTTTTTCGAATTTTTTTCGAAAAACACTTGCATTTTGGAGGGGAATAGTCTATAATAAGTGCATAAGTGGTGGAAAGTGGCGGTTAAAGGTGGAAAGTGGTGATTTTCCACAAATTCCACCGAATTTTCCACCACCCGAAATGAACGCGGGCGACACCCGAAAATCACCGGCTGTTTCCCCGCAAAATCACAACACAAACAACAAGGAGGTGAGAACCGTGGTTGGACGTTTCTTGCACGCAATCGATCAAAAAGGGCGCGTCATTGTGCCCGCCAAACTTCGCGCTCAACTGGGCGAGACGTTTGTGGTGGCCGCGGTTCTCGACCGTTGCATTACCGTCTACTCCATGGAGGAATGGGACAAACTGCAAGCGAAACTTTCCGAGATGCCGATTAGCAAAGCGCGCCGCTTGCAACGCTACCTCTCCTCCAACGCCGACGAGGCGACCGTGGATGCACAAGGCCGCATCCTCATTCCGAAGCACCTGCTCGCCTACGCGAACATCGAGGGCGAGGCGCTGTTCGCCGGCGCCGGCAACCGCGCGGAGATTTGGAATCCCGCCGCGTATGAACAGAGTATGCTCGAAATGACCGCCGACGAGGTAGAGGCGGAATTCGCGGAGCTCGGCTTCTGATGGGCGCGTGTGACACTTACCACGTTCCCGTGCTGTTTGAGCCGACCATCGCGGCGCTGAACGTCCGACCCGACGGCGTGTACGTGGACGGCACCGCCGGTGGCGGCGGCCACGCGAGCGCGGTGGCGAAGAAACTGACAAGCGGGCATCTGTTCGCCCTTGACCAAGACCCCGACGCCATTAAGGCGGCAGGCGCGCGACTGGCGGATTTGCCCGCCACGCTGATACAGACAAACTTCCGCGAGATGAAAGCGGTGCTCGCCGCCCGCGGTATCACCGCAGTAGATGGCGTACTGCTCGACCTCGGCGTGTCGTCCCACCAGCTGGACGATGCCGCGCGCGGGTTTTCCTACCACGCGGACGCGCCGCTCGATATGCGGATGAGCCAACGCGGCAAAACCGCCGCCGACCTTTTGAACGAATGCACGGGCGGCGAACTGGTAAAAATCTTCCGCGACTACGGCGAGGAAAAATTTGCAAAACCCATCGCCGCCGCCGTTTTGCGCGAGCGAGAAAAAGACCCCGCGTGGACGACCGCTCGCCTTTCGCAACTCATTGCCGAATCCGTCCCTGCCGCCGCGCGGCGGGACAAGCACCCCGCACGCCGCGTATTTCAGGCGCTGCGTATTGCGGTCAACGGCGAACTCGACCTGCTTCCCGGCGCTCTCACCGATGCGTTCTCTCTCCTGAAACCGGGTGGGCGGCTCGCGGTTATCACCTTCCACTCTTTGGAAGACCGCCTCGTGAAAGAACAGTTCGCCCGCTTTTGCACCGGATGCACCTGCCCGAAAGAATTTCCCGTTTGCGTGTGCGGACGTACACCGCCCGGCAAATTGGCGCTGCGCAAACCGGTCACCGCGGACGATGCGGAACTCGCACAAAACCCGCGCAGTCGCAGTGCGAAATTGCGGTGCGTAGAAAAAATCCACGATTTGTACGATTGATTTTTGAACGATACGACGTGAAACAGAAAGGAGCGATGAAAATGGCAACCTACTCCAACGCCGCCTACGACCTGTCCTTGTTCTCCAACGGACAGCGCGGCAAAGTCGTTTCCATCGAAGAAAATAAAAAGCAAAAGCGCGAAGCGAAACGCCGCTCGCTGATGCAGACGGTCATCTCCGCCCTTGCCGTTGTGGCGATTGTCGGCGTGGTGTTGTCCATAGCGCTCTTCTCTATCATCAACAAAGTGAAACTGACCGAGATGAACGAACAGATTTCCGATTTGGACGACCAACTGTCCATTTTGCAAAGCGAAAACGTGCGGCTGAACTCCGCGCTGACCGAAATCGCCTCCTCCGAGCAGATTGATGCCTACGCCGCCTCACACGGGCTGCAAAAAATGGAGGTCGGGCAAGTACATTATTTCACCGTGGACGGCGGTGACCGCGTCGAAAAAGCCGCATCCACCGAAAAGACCTTTTTCGAAAAGGTCACGGGCCTGTTTTGACATAATCCGCCGCGGGCGGCATAGAGATAGACAGAACCGTCCCGAAAGAATTTGAGCCAACAAAACGGGAGTCAAAAAACCTTGACTCTCGTTTTCTGTATAGCCTGACAAAAACAACGTATCCACCCAGCGAAAGGAGGCGTGCTCCGTGAGCCGCAAACGTGAAAACGAAAACCGTTCCGTCCTGCCGCCGCGCAAAATGCGTCGGCGCGGCGTGTTGTTTGCCGTGGCAATGGGCGCGCTGTTTGCCTTACTGGTTGCCCGTATCGGCTTTTTGCAAATCGTGCAAGGCGAATTTTGGTCTACAAAAGCCGTCTCGCAACAATTAAACGACAGCCTGGTTGCCGCTCATCGCGGCACCATTTACGATTGCAACGGCAAAGTGCTCGCCGAATCAATGGAAGTATGGACGGTGATTATGGCGCCCTACAACATCGCCCAGCGCAAAGATGCGGATACGGTGCGTGTCAAAATCGCCGACGAGGTGTCGAAAATTTTGGACATAGACCGCGACACGCTGTATAAGAAAACCAACCGCACCGACTCGCAATATGAAAAAATCGCCTCGCAGGTAGAATATCCCGTGGTGGAAAAACTGATTGCGTGGGCGGAGAAAAACGACCTCGACGGAAGCGGCATTTTCCGTGTCGTCACCGACTACAAACGCACCTACCCCTATGGCTCACTCGCCTCGTGTGTCATCGGTTTCACCGGCACCGACTACTACGGACTGTACGGGCTTGAAGCCGAATACAACGACGTGCTCGCGGGCGTGGCAGGCCGCGTCGTCACCGCGCAAAACGGTGTCGGCGGCGATATGCCGGTGCAACTCACCTACGAAAAAACGGTGGATGCCGAGGACGGGCACAGCCTTGTGCTCACCATCGACCAAAACATCCAGCATTTCGCGGAAAAATACCTCGAACAGTCCATCGCCGAAAACCGCGTAAAAAATCGCGGTGTCTCCATTGTGATGAACGTCCACACCGGCGCCATTTTGGCTATGGCGGTCAAAGGCGACTTTGACCTGAACGACCCGTGGACGGTGAAAGACCCGAACGCCATCGCGGCAATGAAATTGCTGTCGGGCGACGAAAAATCGGAAGCGCTGACCAAAGCGCGCCAAGCGCAATGGTCGAACAAAGCCGTGTCCGAATTCTACGAGCCCGGCTCGGTGTTCAAGGTGTTTACCTCGTGTATGGCGATTGAGGAGGGTGTCGCCGATATGAACACCCAATTCTATTGCCCGGGTTACATCGAAGTGATGGGTCAGCAAATCACCTGCTGGCACGCCGGCCACGGAATGCAACATTTCCCCGACATCATCTCCAACTCCTGCAACCCCGGTTTTATCACGCTGGGCGTGGGACTGGGCGGCGAACGGTATTTCAAATACTTCGTCGGCTTCGGGTTTACCGAACCGACCGGCGTGGATATGCTCAGCGAAGGGCGCTCCACCACCTCGCTGTACCACGGCGCGGATATGACCGACTTGGACGTGGCGACCTCCGCCATCGGTCAAACCTTTGAAGTTACCCCCATTCAAATGGCGACCGCCTTGTGCGCCGTTGCCAACGGCGGGTATTTGATGCAACCCTACGTGGTCGCACAAGAACTGGACGGCGACGGCAACGTGGTCAAAAACACCGAGCCGGTCGTCAAACGTCAAGTGGTGTCCACCGAAACAACCAAACAAGTCGCGGCGATGCTTGCCGCGGCGGTCAACGGCGGCGGTTCGAAAAACGTCTACGTTGCCGGCTACCGCGTGGCGGGAAAATCGGGTACGGCTGACAAAACCGAAACCCGTACCAGCGGCGCGGACAACGAGGTGTGGGGCTCGTTCGGCACGTTTGCGCCGGCAGATGACCCGGAAATCGTGGTCATCACCATCACCGATACCGCGCAAGGCGACAACCGCTGGGGCAGCCACACCGCCGGCCCTGTGTGCCAGAGCATTTTGGCGGATACGCTCCCCTACCTCGGTGTTGAGCCGGTGTATACCGAGGAGGAACTCGCAAACCTCTCCACCGTCACGCCGAACGTCGTCGATAAAGAGGTTGCCACCGCCACCACCATCATCAATAACAACAGCCTGAAATGCTCCATCCTCGGCAACGGCAAAACGGTCGTTCACCAAATCCCGGAAGCGGGCAGTTCCATTCCGAAAGACGGCACGGTGGTGCTGTATACCGACTCTGCCTCGTTGAAAAACGCCACCGCCGTTCCCGATTTCCACGGAATGACCTTGTCGCAAGCCAACGCCGCCGCCAACGCCGCCAACCTAAACCTCGAAATCTCCGGTATCGGATTGGATAGCGGCGAAGCCACCGTTTACTCACAAGATTACAGCGTCGGCGAAAAAGTGGAACCGGGCACGGTCATTTACCTCGTGTTCGTCACCGACAGCGCCATTGCATAAAAAATCCGAAAGAAAGCCGGTACCCGTATGAAATTATCCGCTCTGTTACACACTATTTGTGACACGCCGTTTGAAGCGGACGTGGCGGGCATCGCCTGCGATTCTCGCAAGGTCGAGCCGGGCTTTCTGTTCGTATGTATCGACGGCGTGGAAGTGGACGGTCACAAATTCGCCGAAAAAGCGGTGGAAAACGGCGCCACCGTCATTATGGTACAGCGCGATTTAGGACTGCCGAACCAAATCCTCGTGTCGGACACCCGCTCCGCGTGGGCGAAGCTGTCCGCCAACTGGTTTGACCATCCCGCCAAACGGATGCGCCTTATCGGCGTGACCGGCACCAACGGCAAAACCTCCTCCACCTATATGCTGAAACACGCACTCGAAGCCTGTGGGCACAAGGTCGGGCTTATCGGCACCATTCAGTCGATGATTGGCGCGCGGCAAATCCCCGCTTGCCACACCACGCCCGAAGCCTACGAACTGCAAGGACTGTTCGCCCAAATGGCGGACGCGGGGTGCGACGACGTGGTGATGGAGGTGTCGAGCCATGCATTAGCGCAATGCCGCGTGGACGGTGTCACCTTTGATGCCGCGATTTTCACGAATTTGACCCAAGACCACTTGGATTACCATAAAACGATGGATGCCTACTGCGATGCGAAACGCAAGCTGTTCCAAAACAGCCGCCTCGCGGTACTCAACGCGGACGACCCGTGGTTTGACAAGATGAAAGAGGGGCTCACTTGCCCGCTCGTCACCTTTACGTTGGAAAATCGGGAAGCGGACGTATCGGTGCCCGAAGTGGATTTCCGCGCCGAGAGCGCCGCTTTCTCCTTTACACAAAACGGGGTCACCACCCCGGTGTTTATGAAAATCCCCGGACGGTTTTCGGTGTATAACGCCACCGGCGTGCTTGCGTGCCTCGTCGCCCTCGGCGAAGATGCCAACACCGTGGCGGCGGCATTCCAAACGCTCGACGGAATTAAAGGGCGCGCCGAAGTCGTCCCGACGGGACGCGGGTTTTCGCTGGTCATTGACTACGCCCACACGCCCGACGGCATTGAAAAAATCTGCGAAACACTCAAAGCCGACTGCAAAGGGCGGCTCATCACTGTATTCGGTGCGGCGGGCGAACGTGACCGCGGCAAACGCCCGCAAATGGGCGAAATCGCCGCGCGCTACTCCGACCTCATCGTGCTCACTTCCGACAACCCGCGCCGCGAAGACCCGATGCAGATTATAAACGACGTGTTACCGGGTATTCCGAGCGACACCGCGTATGTCGTCTACGAAAACCGCTTTGACGCCATCCGCTACGCGGTGGCGGAAGCGAAAGAGGGCGACACCGTCCTGCTCGCCGGCAAAGGGCACGAAACCTATCAAGTACTCAAAAACGGCATCATCCACTTAGACGAACGTGAAGTGGTTGCCGAAGCTTTGGGAATGAAAAATAAATGGGAGTTGTCAAAATGAACGAAACGTTGACGGTCACCCTCGTCTACGCCGCGGTGGCGGCGTTGTCGCTCGTCGCGTCCCTTTTGCTCGGACGGTGGACGATTCCGGCATTGCACAAACTGAAATTCGGGCAAACGATTTTGGATATCGGCCCCTCGTGGCACAAAAACAAACAAGGTACCCCGACGATGGGCGGTCTGTTTTTCATCGTCGCCATGGCGTTTATGATGCTCGCCGGCATCGTCTTTTGTGAGACGGCGCTGCGGCTTCACATTCTGACCGAAGCCGCTTTCGCCACCCAAATTCGCTTTTTTGCGGGTTGCGGGCTGGCATTCGGGTGCGGTATCATCGGCTTTGCGGACGATTACATCAAAGTGGTGAAAAAGCGCAACTTAGGGCTGACCGATAAACAAAAACTCTTTTTGCAACTGCTGTTGTCCGCCGGCTACGCCGTCACCCTCGTGCTGACCGATGCGGACGCGGTGTTCGTTCCGTTCCTCGGCACGGTTGACCTCTCGTGGTGGTTTATCCCGCTCGCAATGTTCTTCATCGTCGGTATGACCAACGCCACCAACCTCACGGACGGTGTGGACGGACTTTGCGGCTCGGTCACCTTTGTTGCCGCGCTTGCGATGCTCGTGCTCGCCGGATTTGCGGGTTTTTCGACCTTCGGCATCTTTGCCGCCGCCCTTGCGGGCGCGGTCGCCGGCTATCTGTTCTACAATCTCCACCCCGCCAAAGTGATGATGGGCGACACCGGCTCGCTGTTTATCGGCGGTGCGCTGTGCGCGCTGACCTTCGGCATCGGGCATCCGCTGTTGCTCATCCCCGTCGGCATCTTGTATATCTTTGAAACCATTTCGGTCATTTTGCAAGTCGGCTATTTCAAACTCACCAAAGGCAAGCGGCTGTTTAAGATGTCCCCCATCCACCACCATTTTGAAATGTGCGGATGGTCGGAAAACAAAATCGTCGCCGTCTTCTCCGCCATCGACCTGTGCGGATGTGTGCTCGCGGTGTTATGCGCCGTGTTTCTGTGGTAATTTTACAAAAATTTTCGAAAAAGGAGGAAGTACGCCATGGCCAGCAAAAAACAAGCAACCAAAAAATGGTGGTTTTTGCGCGCCGGTAACTTTGACGTGCCGCTGCTGCTCATTTTGCTCGCACTGTTGACCATCGGGCTGATTTGTCTGTTCTCCGCCAGTCACGTATACGCCTCGTACTACGACGGCAACAGTTATCACTACATTCTGCGCCAAGGCATTTTCGCCGCGGCGGGACTGTGCGCCATGTATTTCATCTCCCTCATCGACTATCACGTGTGGCGTAAATTGAGCCTTTGGCTGTATGTCGCCGCCCTCGTGCTTTTGGGAATTGCCCTCGTCGCGCCGTCACAAAGCGGTGTCCACCGCTGGATTGGTGTCGGTTCGATTACCTTCCAGCCCTCCGACTTCGCCAAATTCGCGCTCATCGTCTTTTTGGCGCAAATCATTTCCCTAAACCACGAAAAAATGAAAAAATTAGAGACCTTCGTAAAACTGATGCTCGCCATCGGACTGGTATGCGGTCTCGTCGTGATTGAACCTCACCTTTCGGGTACGATTTTGATTGCCGGCATCGGACTGGTGATGCTGTTTGTCGGCGGCACCCCGATTTTCTACCTCGGCAGCTTGGTGCTGGCAGGTGTCGCCGTGGTGCTTGTCGCCGTATTCGGTCTCGGCTACGAAGCCGACCGCATTTCCGTGTGGATGGACCCGCTCGGCGTGTTCGCCGTTGACCGCGATATGGCGTGGCAAACGGTGCAATCGCTCTACGCCATCGGCTCGGGCGGGCTTATGGGTCTCGGTATCGGCAACTCGCGGCAAAAACACCTCTTTTTGCCCGAACCGCAAAACGACTTTATCTTCGCCGTCATCTGCGAAGAACTGGGCTTTATCGGCGCGGTACTCATCATCCTGCTCTTCGCCTTTTTGGTGTGGCGCGGAGTCTCCATTTCCCTGCGCGCACCCGATAAATTCGGCGCATTGCTCGCCGTCGGCATCAGTTCTCAAATCGGCATCCAAGTGCTTTTGAACATCGCCGTTGTCACAAACTCGATGCCCAACACCGGTATCGGTCTTCCGTTTTTCAGTTACGGCGGCACGTCGATGATGATGTTGCTCGGCGAAATGGGCGTATTGTTCTCCATCGCCCGCCAAATGAAACAAAAACAATAATCTTCCCCGCTGAAAAAACGGAAAAAGAGGTACGATATGCGTGTATTGTTTTCGGGCGGCGGTACCGCCGGCCACATCAATCCGGCGCTGGCGATTGCCGCAAAAATCAAAGAGCAGTATCCCGACAGCGAATTTCTGTTTGTCGGCGCCAAAGGGCGGATGGAGACGGAACTCGTCCCCAAAGCAGGTTACCCGATTGAAAGCATCGTGGTCAAAGGCTTTTCCCGCCGGCTCTCCCCGAAAGGCATCGCCCATAACGTCTCCGCCGCCTATCACGCGGCAGCGGCGGGACGGGATTGCGCCCGTATCTTAAAAGAATTCAAACCGGATATCTGCATCGGCACGGGCGGCTACGTCTGCGGGCCGATTTTACGCAAAGCCATTCAAAAGGGCATCCCCGTCGTGGTACACGAAGCCAACGCGTTTCCCGGTGTCACCATCAAAATGCTGGCGAAATCGTGCGCCGCGGTGTGCATTGCCACCGACGAGACCATTCCGCGTTTACCGGAGGGCACACGCGCCATCGTCACCGGCAACCCCTTGCGCAAAGGGTTTTTGACGTTGGATAAAGCGGAAATGCGGAAAGAACTGGGCTTGGACAATCGCCCGTTCGTCCTCTCGCTCGGCGGCAGTCTCGGCGCGCTCAAACTCAACGAAATGATGGCGGGTGTGCTTGAAAAAGCCGCCGCCGACCACAAGGTGCGTCACCTGCACGCCACCGGCAAAGCGGAATACGACGAGTTTATGAACACCTTGCAAGCGCGCGGTGTCGCTCCCGACGAGGACGGCATTGAGGTGCGCCCGTACATCGACGATATGCCGCGCTGTATGGCGGCGGCGGATTTGATTGTGTGCCGTTGCGGCGCGATGACCACCACCGAACTGCTTGCCTGCGGCAAACCCGCCATTCTCATCCCCTCACCCAACGTGGCGGAAAATCACCAGTTCTTTAACGCGCAAGTGCTGGTGCACAAAGGCGCCGCCGTGTGCCTGGAAGAAAAAGATTTGACCGCCGACAAACTGTTCGCCACCATTCGTGAACTGACCGGCGACCCCGACCGTCTCGCCGAAATGGCGAAAAACGCAAAAGCCGCCGCCATCACCGATGCCGACGACCGCATTCTCGCCATTGTGCGCGAGGTATTGCACCTCCCCGCCTAACCGCCCGTTCGAAAAACAAAGACAAGCACCACCCTCGTCCCCGCCGCATAAGATACGGTACGGGCGGCGAAAAAGCCCCCGAACACAGGGGGAGGGATTTTCTTGTCCGAACTGCTCATCACCGGCGGCAACCGTTTAGGCGGCGCCGCCACCGTCCACGGCTCCAAAAACGCCGTGTTGCCCTTGCTCGCCGCCACCGTGCTGTGTCAAGGTGAATGTATCTTGCACCGCTGTCCCGCCCTATCCGACGTGGACTCCTCGATTAAGATTTTGCGCCACCTCGGCGCGCACGTCTCACAGCAGGACGACGTTATCACCGTCAACGCCACCACCCTCACAAAAAGCGACATTCCCGAAACGCTGATGCGCAAAATGCGCTCCTCCATCGTCTTTTTGGGCGCGCTGACCGCGCGCACGGGATGCGCCGACGTGTCGCTCCCCGGCGGATGCGAACTGGGTCCGCGCCCGATTGACCTACATATCGCGGGGCTGTCCCGCCTCGGCGCCACCATCACCGAACACCACGGCCGCCTGCATTGCACCGTGTCTCCCCGCTTTAACGGAGCAGAGCTTTCCCTCTCGTTTCCGAGCGTGGGTGCCACCGAAAACCTGCTTCTTGCCGCCGTCACCGCCAAAGGGACGACCGTTCTCTCCGGCGGCGCGCGCGAACCGGAAATTTTCGATTTGATTGCCTTTTTGCAAGCCGCCGGCGCAAAAATCACGGTGAAACCCGACGCCCTCATCATCGAAGGTGTCGACGCCTTGCACGGATGCGAACACACCGTCATTCCCGACCGCATCGAAGCCGCCACCTACCTTGCCGCCACGGCGGCGACGGGCGGCACGCTGTTGCTTTCGCCCGTTATTCCCGACCATTTGGCGGCGGTGTTGCCGCTTTTTCGGGAATGTGGCTGTCATTTGAAACGGTGGGACGACTCCCTGCTTCTCACCGCACCGCCTCGCTTAAATCATTTGAAATTAGTGCGCTCGCTCCCCTACCCCGGCTTCCCCACCGATGCCGCCGCACCGCTTTTGGCGGCGATGACGGTCGCCGAAGGGGTCAGCGTGTTTACCGAAACAATTTTTGAAAACCGCTACAAATACGTAGACGAACTCACCCGCCTCGGCGCGCATATCAAGACGGAGGGTCGGGTCGCCGTAGTGGAGGGCACCGACCGCCTGCAAGCCGCCGAAGTGCAATGCACCGACCTGCGCGGCGGTGCGGCACTCGTTGTGGCGGCACTCGCCGCCGAGGGCACCACCCACATTCAAAAACTGTGCCATTTAGACCGCGGTTACGCGGAGTTGTGCCCGACGTTGCAACATCTCGGCGCAGATATCTCTCGCACACCATAGAATAATAAGGATATTATTATATAAAGAAAAGAAAGTGGAACGAAAGGAGGAAGTCGGTATGGCGGACAAACGACGCATCCCGAAACAACCGAAAAA
>JAZRYM010000074.1:0-10172 GCA_045600765.1 Acutalibacteraceae bacterium
CCGCCGCCGTCAACTCCGCCTCGGAAAACGTATACGTTGTGCCGCAAAAATCGCAGGTCACGTCCACGGTCCCCTGCTCGTTCGCCAAATCCGCCCGATCTTCTTTCGGCAACGTAGCGACCGCCGCCACCACACGCTCACGCGAGCAGGTGCAACGGTATTCCGTGTCGTAGGTATCCACGATATCGTACTCAAAACCCGCCAAAACGCGATCGATCATCGATTGCACGTCACCGTCCTGCATCATTTCGGTGACCTGCGGCAGGGATTGGATGTTTTTTTCGATTTTGTCCACCACGTCATCCGGGCAAAACGGAAGCAGTTGCAACAAAAACCCGCCCGCCACTTTGACAGTCAAATCGGGATTGACAAGCACACCGAGCGCGCACGCGGTCGGCACTTGTTCCGACACGGCGTAGTAGGACGTCACGTCCTCCGCCACCTCGCCCGACACAAGCGGCACACAGCCGGTATACGGCTCGCCGCCGAAACTCGACCGCGCCACCGACAGTTGTCCGTCCACGCCGAGCGCACCGCTGACATCCAGTTTCCCGTTCGATTTCAGCGGAATTTCCACCACGGGGTGGTCAATCACGCCGCGCACATTGCCGCGCCCGTCCGAAACGGCGGTTACGCGGCCCGCCGGCCCGCCGCCGTCAATCCGGAGCGTGACGGTATCTTCGGTGTTTTTGAGCATCACGCCCATCATCGACGCCGCGGTAAGCGTGCGCCCAAGCGCCGCCGTTGTCACGGCGGAAGTATGATGAATTTGTTCCGCTTTTGCGACGATGTCGGTGGAATCCAATCCCATCACCATCACGGTCGCATCGGTCGTTAAACAACGAATACACGTTCCCATTTTATTCCCTCACTCGGTAAAAGTTTCCGCCGCACGGCAATTTTTTGCCACCAACATCCACCGTTCGCACGTATCGGTCGGCGGGTCAAACGTCCCGTCCGCGAACACGGCGCACAGTTCAAATTCCGCTTTTTCAAGAATTTGACGAATGGTTTTCAGCGTATACGCCCGCTCGCGCACCCAATCGGTGGTGCGTAAGTAGCGCCCGTCCGCCTCTTCCTCAAAAAAATCCAGTTGCATTTCCACCGTGGCGGTTTTTTCGGTGTAAAGGTTTTGCCAATTACACACAAGCCCTTCCGTTTCGAGTACAAAATCGTGGTTGCCTAAAATTTCGCGGTGTTTATACGGCGTGTTCATATCGAAAAGCACTAATCCGCCCGGCGCAATAAACAAGCGCAAGCGGTCGAAAACCGCCTGCAAATCCGCCGTTTTCAAGAGATGATTGAGGCTATCTTGCAGGCAGACGGCGCCGTCCACCACGTCGCGCAGGTCGAGCGCGCGCATATCCTGTTGCAACAAGAGCACGTCCGGTGTAAAGTTAGATGCCTTGACAGTCGCTTCCGCGAGCATTTCCTCCGACCCGTCCACACCGGTCATATCAAAACCCCGTTTTGCGAGCGTTTTGGTCATTTCTCCCGTGCCGCACGCCAAATCAAGGACGGAGTGCGGGGTGTTCCCGAAACGCGCAAACAGCGCGAGCAGGTAATCTGCTCGCGCTTCGTAATCGGTTTGCGGCATCAATCGGTCATAATACGCCGAAAGCGTCCGATACTCGTTCATATCGTTACAGAAGAGCCTTGTGGAATGTCTTTTTGCCTTTTTTGATGACGACGTAGCCTTTGTCGAACGCGGCTTTGGCGATGGTCGCGTTCACATCGGTCACTTTCTCGTCGTCCACGGTAAGCCCGCCCTGCTGAATAAGGCGACGCGCTTCCCCGCGCGACGGGGTAAGCCCCGTCGCCATCAGCAAATCAATCGCGCCGATACCGTCCGCACCCACCGCATCGGCAGGCAACTGAGTAGACGGCATATTGTCGGACACGCCGCCGGCGGAAAACACCGCGCGCGCGGCTTCGAGCGCTTTTTGCGCTTCCTCCGCGCCGTGCACCAAAGCGGTCACTTCGTACGCCAGTTTTTCTTTCATCGCGTTGATGTTGCAATCGGGCGCGTGCATATCGCGTTCAATCTCCTCCACCGGCAGGAAGGTGAGCAATTTAAGGCACCGCTCCACGTCGGCGTCGTTGATGTTGCGCCAATACTGGAAGAAATCGTACGGCGAGGTCTTTTCGGCATCCAGCCACACCGCGCCTTTTTCGGTTTTACCCATTTTTTTGCCCTCGGACGTGGTAAGCAAGGTGAAGGTCATCGCCTGCACCTCATGGCCGAGTTTGCGGCGGCACAGTTCCACACCGGCAATCATATTCGACCACTGGTCGTCGCCGCCCATTTCCATTTGGCAATCGTAATCTTCGTGCAACCGCAGGAAATCGTAGCCCTGCATAATCATATAGTTAAATTCGAGGAAGCTGAGACCCCGCTCCATCCGCGCTTTGAAACATTCGGCGGCGAGCATACGGTTGACGGTAAAATGCACACCCACGTCGCGCAAAAACTCAATGTAATTGAGGTTGCGGAGCCAGTCGCCGTTGTTGACCATCAGCGCTTTGCCGTCGGAGAAATCGAGAAAACGGGACATCTGCTTTTTGAAGCATTCCACATGGTAGTTGATGGTTTCCACCGTCATCATTTTGCGCATATCCGACTTACCGCTCGGGTCGCCGACCATCGCGGTGCCGCCGCCGAGCAGAGCAATCGGGCGATGACCCGCGCGTTGCAGGTGCGCCATCACCATCAGTTGCACAAAGTGACCCACATGCAGGCTGTCCGCCGTGGGGTCAAATCCAATGTAAAAAGTCACGGGTTTGTCGCCGCCGAGCACCTCGCGGATTTTCTCCTCGTTGGTGGTCTGGGCAATCATCCCGCGGGCTTTCAATTCGTCAAATACGTTTTTCATTCTGTGTTCCTCCAAATTCCTATTGGCCTATCCTTGTCAGTAAACCATATTTTGCGATTTTTGTCAAGCATTTTCCCCTTTTCCTCTTGCTTTTTTAAGGAAAATCGCGTATAGTTAAAGCGTTATGAAATTTACTCATTGCGAGGTAATCGACTATGATGACCAAAACCCGAAATTTCGCACGTTCCGCCGTTGTGTTTTTGTTGGCGGCGCTGACCCTGCTTTTGTGCCTCTCCCCTCTGTGGAGCGCGCACACAAACGCCGAGACGTATGACGGGCGCGAGCGCGTCGGTACTTGGTGGTGGTATATGCAAGATGCCGAAAACGAGCAAACGCGGGACGAGTACCTGACCCTGCTTGAACAAACGGGTGTCACCGAAATTTATCTCGAAGCCGCACCACAGCTCGAAGATTCGTTCAAGCACAAGACCATCCACACCTTTGTGCAGGCGGCGAAAACCCACGGAATGCGCGTGTCGGTCATTATGGACGAACCCGCGACAGCAACCGATAAGGCGCAAGCCGAAGCAATTCTTCAAAAACTGCGCGACGGCTACAAACAGTATAAAAAGACCTATCCGAACGACAACCTCTACGGCATCCACTTTGACGTCGAACCGGGCGACTACAACACCGCCCGACTGCAAGCGTATTGCGACAACCTCGTGCAAAGCGCCAAAACCTACCTCGTGGATGAGGGCATCTACGTTGAGTTTGACGTCAACCCCGCGTGGAGCGGTTGCAGTAACGTCAAATTCAACGGCGAAACCGGGTTTTACAACGCGGTATGCAGCGTAATTGCGAACGGCAAAGGCACGCTGTCGCTGATGTCCTACCGCAGTACCGCCGACGATATTCTCCACCGCGCCAACGTCGCGGGAGCGGTCGATGCCGCCGTGGCGCACAACGCGGATTTCACCTACGGTATTGAAACGGGCGATTCCGGTGAGGGCTCGACGGTGGATATTCACGACCGCGACAAAGCGACTCTCTGCACGCTGATGGCGCAGTTGCGCGACAACATCGCAAGCAAGCACTACGCGGTCGATGCCGGCATCGCCGTGCACCACGCCCGCGCGATTGCCAAATTGCCGGGCGCTCTCCCCACCACCGCGACCTACGTTGCCACCGATAAAACGGTCACCCGTCCGGCGTACACCACCCCGCAAACCACCACCGCCGCCGGCAACAACAAAGGGCTCAAAAAAGTCACCTTATGGTCGAGCGACGAGCTCAAAATGGTGACCATTCAAAACTATATCGGGCTTGTAAACGACAAGGCGATTGACAGCGTTATCCGCGACGACATCGCGAAAAACGGTGTCATTGAGGGCGACGAATACTACGAAATTGTGACGACCGGCTACGTCACCGGCAAAAGCGGTTATGCCGTGGGCGGGTTTTACACCGGCGGTTTTGAATTTTGGGGAAGCGACACACTGACCGACTGTTCCGTGATTGAAGAGGAAATGGACACCACCATTCAAAAATGCACCGCCAAAGCGACCGACAAAAGAGGTAACCTGCTGGCACCGCAAATGAGCAGCAGTACCACGCAACTCGCCTTTTTCAGCGACGCGAACGGCTACCGCGATACCGTCACCTTAAAGCACATTGAAATCAACGTCTATCGCAGCGGTGAGGTCATCACCCCGACCGCCGCGGCGGTCACAACCACCACCACCGCGCCGACGTCCGCCGAACCCGCGGTAAACCCCGACAAAGAGGAAAAACAAGGCATTTCGGAAAAACTGATTGCGTGGTTTGAAAAGACGTTCCCGTGGCTCAGCAGTGAACTGCTCGTCTTTCTCATCTCGATGGTGCCCATTTTGGAATGTCGCGGCGGATTGCTCGCGGCGGCAGGGCTCGGTGTCAACATCGTCAAAGCCGCGCCCATTTGCATTATCGGCAACCTAATCCCCGTTCCTTTCATCTTGTGGTTTATCACCCCGATTTTCAACTGGATGAAGAAAACGCGGTTGTTCCGCCCGCTCGTTGAAAAAATCGAGAAAAAAGCGGAAGGCAAATCGGACAAACTGGAAAACGGCGCGTTTTGGGCGCTTGTGCTGTTCGTCGGCATTCCCCTGCCCGGCACCGGCGCGTGGACGGGCTCGCTCATCGCGTCTATGCTCAATATGAAATTCAAAAAGGCGTTCCCCGCCGTGATTATCGGCGTGCTCCTCGCCACCGTCATTATGTCGGCGGTCTCGTACGGTCTGTTCGGTGCGCTTTCGGCACTATTTTGAGAAACCCTGACAAAAGACTTGTATTTTTAAGCATAAACTGGTAAAATAGTACTGTTATCGACAAATCCCGAAAAGGAGGTCTGCCTTATGAGCAAACCCAAGTTTTATATCACCACCGCGATTGCGTATGCTTCCCGCAAACCCCACATCGGCAACGCCTACGACATTGTGCTTGCCGACTGGATTGCGCGCTACAAACGCCTGCGCGGGTATGATGTGCGCTTTTTGACTGGCTCGGATGAACACGGCCAGAAAATTCAGCGCGAAGCGGAAGCCGCCGGTATCACCCCGCAAAAATACGTGGACGGTGTCGCCTCCCAAATCAAAGCGGTGTGGGACAGCCTGAACGTCACCTACGACCGCTTTATTCGCACCACCGATGAAGACCACGAAAAAGCGGTGCAGGGCATTTTCAAGAAGCTCTACGACCAGGGCGACATCTACAAAAGCGAATATGAGGGCAAATACTGCGTCGAATGTGAGGCGTTTTTCACGAACTCGCAATTAGTGGACGGCAAATGCCCCGATTGCGGCCGTGACGTGCACGATGCGAAAGAAGAAGCCTACTTCCTCAAACTGTCGAAATATCAAGACAAATTGATGGAATATTACGAGCAAAACCCCGATTTCTTCCAGCCGGCATCCCGCAAAGCGGAGATGGTCAACAACTTCTTAAAACCCGGTCTGCAAGACTTGTGCGTGTCCCGCTCCACCTTTACGTGGGGTGTACCCGTCCCCTTTGACGAAAAGCACGTCACCTACGTGTGGCTCGACGCGCTGTCCAACTATATCACCGGATGCGGCTACAACCCGGACGGAAGCGACCCGCTGTTTGACAAGTACTGGCCCGCTGACCTGCACGTTATCGGCAAAGACATTGTCCGCTTCCACACCATTTACTGGCCCATCGAACTGATGGCGCTCGGTCTGCCGCTTCCGAAGCAAGTGCTCGGTCACCCGTGGCTCCTCTTCGGCGAAGAAAAAATGAGCAAATCCCGCGGCAACGTGCTGTATGCGGACGACATGGTTAAACGCTTCGGCACCGATGCGGTGCGCTATTATATGCTCGCCGAAATCCCCTTTGCGCAAGACGGCAGCATCACCTATGACAGTTTTATTGAGCGCTACAACAACGACCTTGCGAACACGCTCGGCAACCTCGTCAACCGCACCATTGCGATGGCGAACAAGTATTTCGGCGGCAAAGTCACCCGTCCCGCCGCCGTCACCGAAGCGGTGGACGAAGATTTGTGCGCGTGCGCCGCGGCGACCGTCGAAAAATGCACCGCGTGTATGGAAAATTACCACAACGCGGACGCGGCGGCAACCGTGATGGAATTCGCCCGTCGTCTCAACAAATATATCGACGAAACCGCGCCGTGGGTGCTCGCCAAAACGGAAGAAAGCAAACCGCGTCTCAACGACGTGCTGTATAACCTGCTTGACGGCATTCGCCTGCTTGCGATTTTGCTGAAACCCTTTACGCCGGACACGTCCGCGTCCATCTTTGCCCAGTTGCAGGCGGACGAAGCGGCACTCGGCGATTGGGAGAAACTGACCTTTGCGCTTGCGGACGGTTACGCCGTCGGCGAGGGCAAACCGCTCTTTGCCCGCCTCGACGAGAAGAAAATCTTGGAGGAGGTTGCCGCCGAACGCGCCGCCAAAGCCGCCGCAGAAGCGAAGCCGGAAGGGGTCGCGTTCTTGCCGGAAATCTCCATTGACGAGTTTGCCAAAATTGACCTGCGCGTGGCGAAAATCACCGCGTGCGAGCCGGTGAAAAAGGCGAAAAAACTGTTAAAACTCACGCTGGATGACGGTTCCGGCAACGCCCGCACCGTTGCGTCCGGCATTGCGCCGTGGTACAAACCGGAAGACCTCATCGGACACCACATCGTGCTCGTCGCGAACCTCAAACCCGCCACCCTCTGCGGTGTGGAAAGCGCCGGAATGATTTTGGCGGCGGACGCGGGCGAAAACGACGTGCAAGTGCTGTTCGTGGACAACGTGAAACCCGGCTCGAAGGTGCGCTGAGATGCCCATTTTCGACACACACGCCCACTACGACGACCCCGCGTTTGAAGAAGACCGCGATACGCTGTTTGCCGGTTTTGCGGCGAAAAACGTCTGTGGTGTGCTCAACGCCGCGGTCGATCTCCCCTCGTGCGAAAAAAGCCTTGCCCTCGCGCACGCCTACCCGTTTGTGTACGCCGCCGTCGGCGTGCATCCGGGCGAATTAGAGCCGCTGACCGATGCGGATTTAGAGCCGACTATGGAACAAATCGCCCGCTTTTATGCGGACGAAAAAGCGGTCGCTATCGGCGAAATCGGACTCGATTACCACTACGATACCACCCCGCGCGACGTGCAAAAGCGCTGGTTTGCGCGGCAGGTGGAATTGGCGGTGGCGCTCGATGCGCCCGTGATTGTGCACGACCGCGAGGCACACGAGGACACGCTCAACATCCTGCGGCAATTTAAGCCGCGCGGCGTGGTGCATTGCTTCTCCGGCAGCGTGGAGACGATGAAAGAGGTCGTCTCGCTCGGGATGTATATCGGGCTCGGCGGTGCAACGACCTTCAAAAACGCGGTCAAACCGCTTGAAGTCGCCAAAGCCGTCCCCGCCGACCGCCTGCTTCTCGAAACGGACGCGCCGTATATGGCGCCCGTTCCCTTGCGCGGCAAGCGGTGCGATTCGACCATGATTGCCTACTCCGCGGCGGTAATTGCCGCTGTGCGCGGTATCACGGTAGACGAATTGCTCATAAAGACCGAGCAAAACGCCAAAACCGCGTTCCCGAAAATCCGATAAGACATAAAAAAGTGCTGTATCGTTCGCCACAGTTTCATAAGGATTACATTCCCTATGAAACCGTAGCATCAGATACAGCACTTTTTTGTTGTTTTTACACCGGAATTTGGGTTACCTCGTCATTCACCTTGCCAGTCTCCATCGTATTTTGATACTCGGACTCGACAACCTCTGTACTTGCCTCCGCATTTTTGGCGGTTTTCAACAGGGTGTCAATCGCATTTTCGAATCCATTTTTGTCGGGGAATTTCTGTGTAAGTTGCGTGAGTTGCTCCTCGTTGTGCAAAAGATTGTTCAAAAATGCCTTTTGCGTCAAGTTGCATCCATACGATTTAATATCAATCGCGAAAGCCTGATCACTTGTGATTTTTCCGGCGGTAAAAAATTCCATACATTTGTCGTGGATGATGTCATCTATGGATTTTTGCTCACTCGTAACCGGAGCCGCTTGTTCGGGTTTCACCGCGTTTCCTTGTTCGGGTTTCGCCGCGTTTTCTTTTTCGGCGTTCACCTCATTTTCTTTTTCGGCTCTCTCGGCCATTTCCTTATCAAAGGCTCTACAATCAATCTTTTCCAAGAAATCGTTCAGCTTTTTCGAAACATCAAAGCGGTGTTTACCTAACGCGGTAAGCGGTTTCGAGAAGAAGAGGCCATCTTTTTTCTGACGATAGGTAGCCGACTTTGTAATGACGTTTTCTAACGTACCCTCACCGCTAATCGCTTTATGCAGCGCATCCTTAAGGTCGGAAAATTCTTTGGAGCTTCCTCTGGTCGGGAACTTGTTCGTCAAAGCATCCTCAAAAATTTTGAGCGTAGACACAATGGATTCCACCGGATCCCCGATTTGCAAGTCTTTCGGCACAAAATCGATTTCCTGCTGATTTTTCGCAAATTTCTGGGTAACGGCAAGCGTCGAACCGCAAAGCACCAGTGCCTTTATAGATGCCTTGTATTGTTGGGTGCCCGGCTCAAAACCGTTGAGTTGGTTTTTGATAGTCTCCAAATAACCGGGATAGTTTTCCTGAATATTTTTTATCGTATCTTGAATGTTGTCCGTTTTGCCTTTCGTATAGAAAGCTTTTAACGTCTTGATGTCTTTTTCCAGATCGGTCAGGATGGTTTTGTCATCGCCAACAAACGCGGCTTTCGCCGGGTTGTCGTCTTCTTTTTTCAATAACTCGCTTATCTCATTGGACGTCAATGCTACATTGCTGAACATAGAGGTCAAAATTTTGCTATTTTCCTCCATCTTCTCTGTAAGAGAAGTTTTATGTTCATTCTTTTGCCGTCGATACGCCTCTGCCTCTTTATGGAATTCCGGGAGAAGCGCATCAAACGATTTGGAAGAATAGATTTTGCCCAAAACGGCGGGGTCGCACTTCTCTTTAATGGTCAAAAAATAATTTTTGAGCTTCGCCTTAGTGGCCTCGTTCGGCTGTTCCACTCCGCGATTAACCGCGCTTGCCGCCGCGTAGAAAGACTCGGCAAGCTTTTCTTGGTCAGCGAGCGATACCTCTTTTTTGGGCGCCACTTCTCCGGTGGGTTCTGCCTTTTCGGTGGGTGCCACTTCTCCGGTGGGCGCCACTTCTCCGGTGGGTTCTGCCTTTTCGGTGGGTGCCACTTCTCCGGTGGGCGCTACTTCCTCGGTGGGTTCTGCCTTTTCGGTGGGTGCAACTTCTCCGGTGGGCGCTACTTCCTCGGTGGGTGCAACTTCTCCGGTGGGTTCTGCCTTTTCGGTGGGAAACATCTCCGCCATCATTTTTTCAAGATTCTCGATACATTTTTTGGGAACGCTCATGGGAATTTTACCGGCTCCCCCAAAAAACGGTTTCCCGAACAGGTCGGAAGCCTTTTCAAACGCCTCATCGTATCGTTTTTGGTCAAATTTATCGAACACTTTTTCGGCATTGTTCTTGGCGGCTCGCAGAACCTCTTTCCGTTGCGCGACCACTTTTTTCAAGCCTTCCTCGGTGAGAGATTCGCCTTTTTTGGCAGCTTCTCTAAGCATTCTCTCCCAAACACGCATCTGAATGCGAAATTTCAAATCGGTAGGAAGGTCTACTTTTTTATCGACTACTTTTTCTTCTTTGACGCGGGTAGCGACGTCAATCTCCATCACGGCCTCCGCGCCATACTTCTCCTCGACAGCGATGTACAGCTTTTCGAAATCGTCAACGCACCGGTCTTTTTCGGAGCAACGTCTGATAGCTCCCATCGTCACGTTCAACAAATTGATGGTAAGCT
>JAZRYM010000075.1:0-13656 GCA_045600765.1 Acutalibacteraceae bacterium
CGCCGCTGACAAAATCATCGCCAGCATATAGTCCATTCCGAACAGCGAACTGAACAGTTTGCCGCAGGCGGAGAAGCCGGACGCGGTGTACGGAATAAAGAAGACAATAATAAGCAGTGCCGCAATGGTGGTCAAAAGGCGGCTCTTATCGCCAAAGCGTTTGGCGAAGAAGTGCGGAATGGTGTAGGCATCAATCCGCTGACTGTATACGCGCAACCGTTTTGCCACGATGAGCCAGTTGATGTACGTACCGACCGCAAGACCGATGGCTGTCCAGCTTGCTTCCGCAAGACCGCCCATCATCGCAACCGCGGGAAGTCCCATCAAAAGCCAGCCGCTCATATCCGATGCCTCCGCGCTCATCGCGGTGACAATCGGACCGAGCGAACGCCCGCCGAGGAAGAAATCGCTGGTTGTTTTGTTGTGCCCGGCCGCGCGAATACCGACGACCAACATCAGTCCCATATACAGGACGATAGACACAAAAATAATCCAAAGGGAAGTGGACATAGTTTCACCCCATTAAAAAAATATGTTTCATTGTATCATACCCGCTTGCATTTTGCAAGTTTTTTCGCAAAAAAGGCAAAAAGTAAAAATGACAAGCCTCAAAAGAAACTTGTCGTTATTGTATGGGTGAGTTATACTGTCAAGCCCAAAAGATTTTATACACGCCCATAGCGTGATGATATACCAACTCTTGAATAAAAAAAGAACACACTTTTGACAAGCAAAAGTGTGTTCTCCGTTGGCGGAGAGGAGGGGATTCGAACCCCTGATACGCTATTAACGTATACACGATTTCCAATCGTGCGCCTTCGACCAGCTCAGCCACCTCTCCACGGCGCTGTACCATTATACTAACTCGGTCGAAAAAAATCAAGAGTTTTTTTCAATTTTTTCGATTTTTACAAAAAGGTTGTCCGACAAAGGCTATCCGTTCCAGCGATTAAGCACTTCTTCGTAGCGCGCCGCCGCTTTTTTCACCGCATCGTCCCACGAAAGATAGAGTGTCGCGCCGGCGCGCGCACCTACCGTTTTGAGCGCCTGCTCATCCTCGCAAGCGGACAGCACCACACGCGCAAAGTCGGTGGCGTTTTCGTTTGCCAAAAAGCCGTTGAGCCCGTCGGTCACACCCTCGGACGCACAACTGCCGCGAGTGAGCACACTCGGACATTCGCACGCGGCGGCCTCTTTCACGACCAAGCCGGACGTATCGTAGGTGGACGGGAACAAAAACAAATCGGACAGCGTGTAAAAATCACGCAGTTGTTCGCGGTCTAAAAGCATACCGGTAAAGCGCACGTCATTTTCCAGTCCAATGGATTTCGCATAGGCGTGAATGGCAGGGGCATCTACCCCGTCGCCCACCATCAGCAGGGTGAAAAGCAACCCTTTTTGGCGGGCGATTTTCATCGCATCCAAAATAATTTTGACGTTTTTATACCACATCATTCGCCCGACAAACAGCATCACCAGACGGTCATCGGGAATGTTGTACTGCTCGCGTAACGACTCCGCGCGCGCCGTGTCCGCTTTGCCGAACGCAAAATCGGTACCGTTTTCCATCACAAAATAGTCGCCGTCGTACCCCACTTTGCGAAGCGCTTTTCCGCACGCATCGGTCACCGCCCACACCTCGGTCGCCGCTTCCAAATTGCGGCGAATCACCTGCAATCCGGCGGCACGCACCGCCGGCGTATGGATACGCGTGCGCAATTCAATGTCAAAGCGGGTGTGGTAGGTGTGAATAATCGGTACCTTGCGAATGTGGGTCAACTCGTCCGCGAGCACCGCCGAAGCAAACGGGCAATGGACGTGAAGCAAGTCCATACGCAGTCCGTTCAAGTTACGCAACAAAATCGGCGAAAAAGGCGTTCCCGCCGTATACCCGATGCGTTTGGGCATCGGAAGCGATGCGTAGCGATGCACGCGAAACGGAAATTCATTATCCTTTGCTCCGCGCGCTCGCGGCGCAATCACGCTGACCCGATAATCGGGTTGTGCATCTAAGGCATAGGCATAGTTTTTGACCGCTTGCGCCACTCCGTCCACACAGGGCGGGAACGAATCGTTCAACAAACCGATATGCACCGTAAAAAACCTCTTTCCGTTAATTCTCGTTGTTTTCTTCTGTTGCCGCGGCAAGTGCCGTTTTTTCGGCTTCCTCTTCTTCCAGCTGGCGATACGCCACCTTGCCGACAAGCGTTTTCGGCATCTCCTCGCGGAACTCGATGTCGTACGGCATCGCGTACTTCGCGATATGCGCGCGGCAATAATCCATCAGGATGTCCACCGTCTCTTTGGAGGCGGGCGTGCCGGGCGTTAATTTTACAAACGCCTTGACCTTTTGCATTTTATACGGGTCGGGCACGCCGATGACACAACTCATCTGCACAAACTCGTGCGCGTCCAAGATGTTTTCAATCTGACCGGGATACACGTTATAGCCGGAAGTGATAATCATCCGTTTTGCACGGCCGCGGAAGTAGACGAATCCCTCCTCGTCCATCGTGCCGAGGTCGCCGGTATACACCCACCGCAACCCGTCGTTGTGGACGCGGATGGTCTGCGCCGTCTCGTCCGGGTGGTTCATATATTCCTGCATCACCGTCGGGCCGGCAAGCAGAATTTCTCCCTCCTCATTAAAGGGCATCTCCTTATCCGTTCCCGGTTCGACAATTTTGATGTAGGTATCGGGGAAGGGCACGCCGATGCTCCCCTCTTTGCAGAGAAGCGGCGGGGTCAGGCAACACGCGGTAACCGTTTCGGTCGTACCGTAACCCTCGCGCACCTGAATGACGGCGTGGTGGTCGTACAAAAACTTGTCGAACTTCTTTTTCAGTTCCACCGACAGCGAATCGCCGCCCGAGAACACGCCTTTAAGGCAACTCAAATCGGCGTTTTCCATGCTGGGCAGGCGCAACAGCGCTTCGTACAGCGTAGGCACGCCGGCGATGAAATTGCATTTGTATTTGGTAATTTGTTTCGCATAACTCTGCGCCGTAAAGCGCGGGATGAGGATACACCGCCCGCCCTGCGACAGCATCGTGTGCACGCACACGCCGAGCCCGAATCCGTGGAACAGCGGCATAGCGGCAAGCATCCGGTCGCCCGGACGGAACATGGGGTTGGCGGCAATCACCTGCTGACCGAGCGCGTTAAAGTTTTTGTTGGTCAGCACGATGCCTTTGGTCGTGCCCGTCGTTCCGCCGGAATAGAGAATCACGGCGGCATCGTCCGGGCCGCGTTTGACGCGGTAGTTATAAAAACACGCGCGACCGAGCCGCAAAAAGTCTTTCCAGTGAATTACCGGCGCATCCGACGGGATTTTTTCGATTTTGCGACCCTCGGTCAGCATATAGCCCGCTTTAATGGGCTTCGACAACTCGTCTTTGATGCTGGCGATGATGATGTTGACCACTTTGGTGTTTTGGCGAATGCGCTCAAACTTGCCGTAAAACTGGTCAAGAGTAATGGCGGTAACGCTGTTCGATTCGTTGAGATAAAATTCAATCTCTTTTTCCGCCGACAGCGGGTGCACCATATTGGCAATCGCGCCGATGACGTTAAGCGCATAAAACATATACAGCGCTTGCGGGCAGTTGGGCATCGCAATGGTCACGCAGTCGTTTTCGCGCACGCCGATGGTTTTAAGCGCCTTGGCGCATTTTTCCACCTCTTGCACCAACTTTTTGTAGGTGGTGGATTTGCCCATAAAGTCAAAAGCGATGTTGTTCGGGTACTGCATCGCGACTTTTTCCACCGCTTCAAACATAGTCCCCTCAAAATAGTTCAGGTGCATCGGCACACCGCCCATGCTCCCCTCCCACGGGGTTCTGGCCGTTATCGTTTCCATTAAAAAGTCACCTCTTCGTTCAGCGGACGTTCCAAAAGTTCCGGGTTTTCCAGCAAATGGCGTAACAGCCGTACCGTTTTGGAGTAGTAATATCCGTCGGCGATACGCTCGTCAATGGTAAGTCCCAAATCAATGCTGTCGCGCATCGTGCACGCGCCGTTTTCGTCAAAAAACGGGCGCGGTTTTTTCTCGCCGACGGCACAAAAAACAGAGGTCGTGCCCCAGTTCGTCAAATGATGATACCCCGAATGGAGTTTAATCGACCCGAGGTTTGTGAGCACCACCGACGAGTAGTAGGGGTCGGTGGCGATAAAAGAGCGCGGCACCCAACCGTGGCGGTCAAGCCTGCACACGAATTTGACCCCCGTTTTGGAGAGAAAGCGCGGCAATTTGTTAAACAAATCCATATTTTCGGTAGACTCGTCCACAAAACCGTCACTGCGCACCTGCGACACGAATTTGTAGATTTTTTGGTGAATGGTGTCGAGGGTGTCGTCGTCTTGCATGTGAAGAAAAGCCAACCCCTCCGCGCCGTTGTCCGTAAACAGTTTTTTCACGACAAACGCCGCCGATACCTCGTTGCGCTGGTACATATTGCCGTTCGCAATAAAGCGGTTCATTTTCGGGCGCAACGTAATCGTTTTCACCATCGCCGTGACGATGAGTTGAAACAAGTTGTACTTGTATTCCGGATTATCCGCGTTTTTCTCGGCAAGAAACGCATTGGCAGCGGTCAAATCAATCCGCTCGCTGATAAACGCCTCGTTGTCGCACCGATTGGGATAAATAAGCGGCATAATGAAATGCATCGAGTCAATGTCGCGAATTAAGGTGCCGTCGAAGCGGTCGCCCCATCTTTTTTTCATCCAAAACACCTTCTTCAAATTGCATACACGGGTAGTATACCACACCCGTTTCAAAAAAGCAAATTTTGGCAAAAAATAATATTCCTCCCGCGTTTTTGTTGTAATCGCGTGCAAAACGTGGTACACTGAAAAGGTACAAACACAGAAAGGCGGAGACAAAATGGCAGTTCGCTTAAACGAAGACAAAGCCGTGGTGCAGATGATTCGCGAGGGCTTAAAGGCAAAGGACGGCTATTGCCCGTGCCGACGGGAGAAAAAACCGGAATACAAATGCATCTGCGAGGAATTCCGCGCCCAAATGGCAGACCCGAATTTTGAGGGGTACTGCCATTGCCAACTTTATTATAAGGAGAAAGACTGAATGAAATACAAAGAAAATGACCGCTTGTGCGGTTTTACCGTTACCCGCGTGCGGGACGTTCCCGCGCTGTCCGGCACGTTTTATGAACTGCGCCACGACGGCGGCGCGGAACTGTGCTGGCTTCAAAACGGCGAGGAAAACAAACTCTTTTCGGTCGCGTTCAAAACTCCGGCGAGCGACAGCACCGGCGTGTCCCACATTTTGGAACACGCCATGCTTTGCGGGTCGGAAAAATACCCCGTACGCGAGCCGTTCCTCGACCTGCTGAAAGGGTCGATGAACACCTTTCTCAACGCCTTTACCTATCCCGACCGCACGGTATACCCGTGTTCCAGCCGCAACACACAGGATTTTCTCAATCTCGCCTCCGTCTACCTCGACGCGGTGTTTGCGCCGAAATTGCTCGAAAACCCCAACATTTTTTATCAAGAGGGGTGGCACATTGAGCCGACAGAGGACGGCTATGCGTTCAACGGCATCGTTTTTAACGAGATGAAAGGCGCGCTCGCGAGCCGCGACAGCGCGGTGAGTGCGGCGATGAACCGCCTGCTCTTCCCCGACACCGGCTACGGCGTCGAATTCGGCGGCGACCCCGCCGTCATTCCCACCCTCACCTACGAGGATTGTTGCGCCGCCTACCGCCGCTTTTATCATCCCGCCAACGCGCGGTTTTATCTGGACGGCGACCTCCCGTTTGAGGACACGCTCGCCCTCATCGACAGCTACCTCTCCCGCCCGCAACCGGCGTTTGACCCGCCGACCGTCACGATGCAAACCCCGCGCGCCGCGGTCGGTCACAACGCCTATGAAATCGGTGCGGACGAGCCGCGCGAAAACCGCGGGCAGGTCACCTTCGGCAAAATCATCGGCACCTACAAAGACCGCCGCAAAGTGCTCGCCCTGCGGGTGCTGTTCGACGCGGTGGCAGGTTCCAACGAAGCACCGCTCAACCGCGCGCTTCTCTCCTCCGGCCTCGCGGAAGATTTAGAGGTCGAAGTCGCCGACTGGCACGCGCAACCGTACGTGCAAATCGGCATTAAAAACGTAAAAGACGGCAAGGCGGACGAGGCGCTCGCGCTGTTGCGTGACACCGCCCGCACCCTCGCGCAAAACGGCATCGACAAAGCGGAACTGGAAGCCGCGTGCGCCGCGCTCGACTATCAGTTGCACGACGTTGCCGAGCCGCAAGGGCTCGAACGGAACGTGAACGCGCTTTGCACCTGGCTTTACGGCGACGACCCGCTCGCCCTGCTCGTCCCCGACGACGATTTGGCGGCGGTGCAAGAAATGGTGGCGAGCGACGGGTTTGAAACCCTGCTGACCGAAATTTTCTGCGACGAAACAAACGTCGCCACCCTTTATACCGAAGCTTCGGTCACGTTGGGCGAAGAAAAACGCCGGCAGGAAGCGGCTCTGTGCGCGTCGATGACCGCCGACTGGGACGAACAAAAGCGCGCCGAAAACAAGGCGCTGTGCGAGGCGCTTCTCGCGTTTCAGCAAACGCCCGACACGCCCGAACAAATCGCCACGCTTCCGATGCTCTCCCTCTCCGATGCGGGCGAGCCGCCGGCATTCGTGGAGACGGAAGAATCGGTGCAAAACGGCGTGCGCGTGTGGTTCCACCCCGTTGCCTGCCGCGATGTCACGCACGTCAAACTGTATTTCCCGCTGACCGATTGCGACCTTTCCACCCTCTGCGATTTTGAACTGTTCACCCATTTGCTCAGCGAACTGCCGACGAAGAACTGCTCCGCCCGCCTGC
The DNA here is from genome assembly GCA_045600765.1 of Acutalibacteraceae bacterium. GTDB lineage: Bacteria > Bacillota > Clostridia > Oscillospirales > Acutalibacteraceae > RGIG426. Next base: position 6,849 of record JAZRYM010000075.1, read on the forward strand.
TGCAACAAAAAATCAAGCGGTATTTCGGCTACCTACGCTTCGCCGTCGCACCCGTCTACACGGGCGAGCGCGCCACCTGCGTCCCCTGCCTTATCGTAGACGGCGGCTGTATGCGCCAAAACGCGGCGCAGGCGCTGGCGCTGCTGTGTGAAATTTTGCTCGAAACAGATACGTCCGACCCGACACCCGCGTTTGAAATTCTGCGCCAACTGGACGAAACCGCGCGCCAGTCGGAAATTATGGAAGGACACCAGTTCGCTATGTGGGCGGCGGGTGCGAGCGGGTCGGCGGCGGGTGCCGTCACCGAAGTCTTGTACGGTCACACCCAAGTAGCCCGCCTGCACAACCTCGTGCAAAACGAAGCGACCGCCGTGCCCGCCCTCGTCTCCGCGATGAGCGCGGTGTTCCGCCGCGCGGTCGGCAAAGCGGGACTTTTGGTCAGCGTCACCGCCGACGAGCCGCTTGACCTGTCCCCGCTTCTTGCGGCACTCCCCGAAAGCGGTGCGGCGTTTGCGCCGCGCGCCTACAAAACGTCCCTTGCGAAACACACCACCGTGCAAATTCCCGCCGCGGTCGGATTTTCCGCCCGCTCGCTCACCCTCGACGAAGCGCGCGGTAACGGCGCGCTGAAAGTCGCCGCCAACATCCTCTCGCTCGACTATTTGTGGAACAAATTGCGGGTACAAGGCGGCGCCTACTCCGCCGGATGCGGTGTGCGCGCCTCCGGCCGGATTTACGCCTACTCCTACCGCGACCCGTCTCCCGCGCAATCGCTCGACGTGTTCAAAACGCTCGGCGAAGCGCTGACCGCCTTTTGCGACAGCGGCGAGGACATCACCCGCTATATCCTCTCCACCGTGTCGTCCACCGAGCCGCTGAAAACCCCGAAACAAAAGGGCGAAACCGCCAACGCTTACCGCTTCGAAGGGCTGTCGCGCGACGACGTGCTCGCCCGCCGCAACGCCATTTTGGCGACCACGCCCGCCGCGATACGCGGGTGCGCCGACCTGTTTGCAAAATTCGCCGACGAGAGCGCCACCTGCGTTTTTGCGGGTGCGGATTTGCTCCCCAAAACGGGCGGCTGACAAACCGACTGTATTTTTGTCTTTTTCGACGAAATCCGCCGTCAAGTGGTTTACAGACGGCGGATTTTGTGGTATAGTGATTACATCAATTTATGTGGAAAGGTCGGGACGGCAACATGGCAAACGAAGCAAACATCTTTAACGAGAAAAACGGCGTGGCGCCTCTGCGCATCATCGCTCTGCGCGGCGCGCAGGAACTGGGCGACGAAATCAACGGATACCTCACCCGCTGGACAAAAGAAGCGGGCAACGAGATAGACACCTTCCTGCTTGATTCGGAGTGCCCGCGTTTCTCCTCCGGTGACTCCAAAGCGACGCTGAAAGAAAGCGTGCGCGGTGCCGACGTGTTCATTCTCGTGGACGTGGGCAACTACAACTGCACTTACAAAATGTTCGGCAAAGAAAATATGATGTCGCCGGACGACCATTTCCAAGACCTCAAACGCGTCATCCAGGCGGTGGGCGGTAAAGCGCACCGTATCAACGTGGTGATGCCCATTCTTTACGGCGGCCGTCAACATCGCCGCAACTACCGCGAATCGCTCGACTGCGCCGCTATGCTCCAAGAGTTGCAGGCGATGGGCGTCGCCAACATCGTGACCTTTGACGCTCACGATGCGCGCGTGCAAAACGCGGTGCCGCTGATGGGTTTTGACAACTTGATGCCGTCGTATCAAGCGCTCAAAAAACTGTTCCGCAGCGTACCGGATATTAAACCCGACCGCGACCACCTCGCCGTAATCAGCCCGGACGTCGGCGCGATGCACCGCAATATGTACTATGCCTCTATCCTCGGCGTAGATCTCGGTATGTTCTACATACGCCGCGACTTTTCCACCATCGTCAACGGCCGCAACCCCATCGTCGCGCACGAATATCTCGGCAACTCGGTGGAGGGCAAAGACGTGTTCGTTGCGGACGACATCATCTCCTCCGGCGACTCGATGCTCGACATCGCCTATGAGCTGAAAAAACGCAACGCCAACCGCGTGTTCGCCTATGCGACCTACGCGCTGTTCGCGAACGGACTGGACGCATTCGACAAAGCGTATGAAGACGGCATCATCTCCGGCATCCTCGGCACCAATCTCACCTATCGCACGCCGGAACTGCTCTCCCGCCCGTGGTTCTACGAGGTGGATATGGGCAAATACGTCTCCTACTTCATCGCGGCGCTCAACCAGGATTTCTCGGTCGAAAAAATCCTCGACCCGCACCAAAAAATCGTGGATTTGCTCGAAAACTTCCGCAACCAATAAAACGTCCTTTTCTTCCGCCCGCTCGAAATATCGAGCGGGCGGATTTTCTTTTGGCAAAAAAGGCTTGAAAAACACGAACGGGTATCCTATAATAAAGGATAGAACTCCACGACAGACCCCATTTTTTCGGAAACGAGGAATGTGCTATGAAAAAATTTTTATCGTTGTCGCTCGTCCTGTGCCTGCTTTTTTGCGGATTGCTTTGCGGGTGCAAAAAGAACGGTGAAGTGCGCTTGAAAGACGTGCATTACGATAACGCGCCCATCTCCGCCTACGCCTATGAAGTCATCGGCGACCACGCGGTGATTACCGGCTTTAACGCCGAAAACACCGTGGCGAACATCCCCTCTAAACTGGACGGCAAACCGGTTACCGTTGTGCGAACCGGCGCGTTCAAAGACAACAACACCCTCGATACCATCAACTTGGCGCCCTCTGTCACCATGGTGGAAAAAGGCGCCTTTACCGGTTGCACCAAACTGCGCTCGGTGTCGCTTCCGTCCGCGCTCACCAGCATCGGAGACGAGGCGTTTACGGGATGTACCGCTCTGGTCTCCGTCAGCTTCCCGCCGGAGCTCACCCACATCGGTGCGCGCGCGTTTGCCGGATGCTCCGCGCTGGAAACCATTGCTTTTCCCGAAAAAGCGGCCTACATCGGCGCCGGCGCGTTTTCCAACACCCCGTGGCTTACCAAACAGTCGCGCGAATTCGTGGTGGAATGCGGCACGCTTATCGAATACAAAGGCTCCCTTGAAACGGTAACCGTTCCGACCGGCGTGGTCGTTGTCTCCGCCGCGTTCTCCGGCAACAAAACGGTGAAAAAAGTGGTGCTCCCGAACACGGTCGAAACGGTGGCGACGGATGCGTTCGCCGGTTGCACCTCCCTCGAAAGCGTGGCGCTCGGCGACCACCTCAAAACGGTAGAAGATGCGGCGTTCTCCGATTGCACCGCCCTCACCGAAATCACCTTCCCGAAAACGATAAAAACCATCGACGAAAACGCTTTTGCAGGATGCACCGCCCTTGCGACCATCCGCGGAAAAGCGGGCTCTGCCGCCGAATCGTTTGCGAAAAAGCACGACCTCGCGTTCAAAAAAGTTTGAAAAACCGACCTGTAAATCATCCATAAATCACCCCGCGTGTTTCTCAAAAACACGCGGGGTTTTCTTTGCCCCGACCGGCGGTTGCATAGTTTTTACAAAATCGCACACACTACCGAAAAAAGGAGTGGTGTTCGTGGATGCGTTTCTCTTTTTCAAAGTCTTTTTGGTGGGCGGGGCGCTGTGCGTGCTCGGGCAACTGTTGCTCGATTTGACCGGGATGACTCCGGCGCGCATTTTGGTGCTTTTCGTCACCCTCGGTGTGGTGCTGACCGCGGTGGGACTGTATGAGCCGCTCGTCAATTTTGCGGAAGGCGGCGCCACCGTCCCGCTGTTGGGGTTCGGCTACACCCTTGCCAGCGGCGTCAAAGAAGCGGTGGCGGAGCGCGGCTTTTTCGGCGCGCTGACCGGTGGATTGTCCGCCACCGCCGGCGGCATTTCCGCCGCCATTTCCCTCGGCTTTTTATGCGCCCTGCTCTCCCGCCCGAAAAGCAAATCGGAATGAGTTTTGCACAGAAAAACGACCGACGAATTGTCTTCGTCGGTCGTTTGTGCGTTTTCTTCGGTTTTGCGCGGATTATTCTTTAATAATGCCCCACACGCCGCGGTTGTAGGTTTTGACACCGCCCGCGGTGTAATAACTGGTCTGCATCGTCAGCGTGTTGCCTTTGATGGAGATGTTCGCAAAGCTGGATTGCTGACCCTGCCCGTACATCACCAAATTTTCGGGTTTCACGGTCACGGGGTTGACGTTCGTGGTGGAGTCACCCGCGGTCGCCGCTTGGATATACACCACGCCGCCCGGATTGACGTAATAGTCGATGTCGTTCACCGTTCTCATTTCCGCGTCGGTCACCGGTTTGTTGCGGTCGTTAAACGGATGAGAGCGCAGGTACACGTGCTCGTCGCCTTGAAGCACCAAATCCACTCCGTTTTCCGCAAAAATGCGGTTGAGCGGCGCCAAACTGGTGTTTTTATAAGACACCACCGGCACGTGCATCATCACGATTTTCCACGTTTTGGTGGAAGCGGCAAGGTCTTCTTGCAGCCACGCTTTTTGCTCGTTATCCACGTTGGGAAGCCGCACGCCGTCACCATAGCAGGTGTCAAGGCACACGAAGTGTGCATCGCCGTAATCGAACGAATAGTAGGTGCCGTATTCTTTCTTGCTGTTCGGCTCGGGCAGGTTAAAGGTCATGTGTTTGTAAATCTCGTATTTGCCCGCCGTATCGTTTGACGCATCGTGGTTGCCGGTCGCAAACATCACCGGATATTGCGCCAAAAACTCCTCGTTGCCGTTAATCATCTGTTGCCATTGATGCACATAATGCGAGGTTTGCACCACGTCGCCGCCGTGCAACACAAAGGAGAAGTTCGGGTCAACCTCCGTCGCACCCTTAAACGCATCGTTCATAAAGTGCGAAGCCGTTTGGTCGCGGGTGTTGGTCACCTGCGTGTCGCTCATCCACACGAAGGAGAAGTCGCCGACCGTTTCGGGACGGGTCGTAAAGGTGTAGGTGTCGCTCCAAAAATGCTTCTTGGAATCGCCCACGCGATAGGCGTAGGTCGTGTCGTAATCCAGTCCCGTCAGCACCGCGCGGTGGGTGTAATCGGGGTTTTCTTTGTAACCGATTTTGGACACAATCTGGAACTCATTGGTCTCGCGGCAATACAGCGTCGAGAGGTCGGAGAATTCCTCCGTCGTCGCCTCAAACACCATGGCTTCGGAGAAGTCCGGCTCTCCGCTTTCCGGCATTTTTACGACTTGCGCCACCGGGCCGTAGTTTTTCCGCGTAGTGTGCCACGTCACCGCAAGCGCGCTCGTATCCTCGTTGTAGAACGAGAGGGTCACCTGCTCTTGCGCGAGGGTTTTCAGATAAAACGGCGAATAATCGTCCGTCTTATACTTCGCAAAAGTCACGGGCAAGTTCGACACGTATCTGCGAAGCAACAGCACATCTTTCATATTGATTTCTTCGTCGCCGTTTCCGTCCGCGGCATCAAAATCCAAATCGGTTTCCATATCCGCGACGTATTTGCGGTCAGTCAACACGTCTTTCATATTGATTTCGCCGTCGGCATTGGCGTCGCCGCGTTCCGGACGCGCGGCGGAAACCGCCATCGCCGGCACCAACAAGGTCAGCACCAGCGCCGCCAGCGCGGCAATCGACACGAGTTTTTTCATTTTGCACACTCCTTTTAGAATGATACTTTCTGCATTATGCCTTTTCAGTATACTGTATTTTGCAAAAAAATGCAACAAAAACTTACTGCGCACGCAAAATAAACTATTGGAAAGAACAAGCGGAAAATAAAAATCCCAACCCGCAGGGTTGGGATTTTTCAGCAAATTATTCCGCCGGATAAACGCTCACGCGTTTGCGGTCTTTGCCCACGCGCTCAAAGCGCACGGTGCCGCTCTCTTTCGCATACAGCGTATCGTCCGAGCCGATGCCCACGTTGACACCCGGATGAATGTGGGTGCCGCGCTGACGCACGAGGATGTTGCCGGCGAGAACCGCCTGACCGTCAGCCCGTTTCGCGCCGAGGCGTTTGGATTCGGAATCACGACCGTTCTTGGTCGAGCCCATACCTTTTTTGTGAGCGAACAGTTGAATGTTAATTTTCAGCATTTCGTTACACCTCCGTATCGTTGCTGTCGTTAATTTCGATTTGTTTCGGATATTGGTCGCGAAGCTCGCACAGATGAAGGTAAAATCCGTTCATCACGTCGGCGGCACGCACCGCATCCGCTTCGGCAAGCCGCAAATGCATCTTGCCGTCCGCTTCCGAGATGTCCGCGGGAAGCCCGCATACCTCGGTCAGCGTGTTGGCGGTCAAATACGCCGCGGACGAAACCGCCGCGCATACAATATCCCGCCCTGCGACACCACCGCAATGTCCGTCTAAGTCAAAACCGGTCAATCGGTCACCGCGACGAAAAAATGTGGCGCGCATCGGTCTTATTCCTCCGTCGCCGGAGCGTCTTCCGCGGCTTTCTTCGCGGTCGTACGGGCTTTGATGTCGTCAATCTGCACTTTCGTGTACGGTTGACGGTGGCCCATCGCGCGTTTACTGCCTTTTTTCGGGCGGTAAGTGAACACACGGATTTTTTTGCCTTTGCCGTTTTTCAGGACGGTCGCGGTGACGGTCGCTCCTTTCAGATAGGGCGCGCCGGTTTTCAGGCCTTTGTCATTCTGGATGGCAAGCACCTTGTCAAACACGACTTTTTCGTCCTCGGCCGCATCCAGTTTCTCAATGAACAAAACGTCGCCGCTCTGCACTTTGTACTGTTTGCCGCCGGTTTCCATAATAGCGTACATGCTGGGGTCCTTCTTTCTTTTAGACTCGCTAACGCGGGCGG
>JAZRYM010000076.1:0-19716 GCA_045600765.1 Acutalibacteraceae bacterium
CCGTCTCATACCCACCAAAGCGGCTGAATTTGCGCGCCGGCGAGCGCGGCGGTAATCGTCGGTTCCAGTTGCTCCCACACCGACACGAGCGAGTTGGGTTTTTTCTCGGTGTCGTCCTGCGCCATCGGCACGAAAAAGAGGTGCTTGGTATTTTTGAGCAGCGCGATATTCCGCATCGACGCCCCGAGCGCATCATTGGTCGAAACCCCGAGCACAACGGGACGGCTTCCCCGCAAATGCGACTTGACGGCGAGGGTCACGGGCGTGTTGCTGATGCCGTTTGCGAGTTTACCGAGGGTGGTGCCGGTACACGGCGCCACCACCAGTACGTCAAACATCCCTTTCGGCCCAATCGGCTCCACCGCGGGAAGCGAGCACAGCGGCGCGTGACCCGTCACATCGGCGAGCCGTGTCACAAACCCTTGCGCCGTGCCGAAGCGGGTATCCACCGTCGCCACGTTGTCCGACAAAATGGGCGTGACCTGCGCGCCGGCGTTCACAAACCGTTCGATATGGTCACAGACGGTAGACAGCGTGCAAAACGAACCGCACAGCGCCCACCCGATACGAAGTCCGTCCATCATACCGCCTCCCCCTCTTCTTTCAAGATGTTGAGCACGGTATCTTTCAAAATCACGCCCGCCGATTTGGGCGCAACCCGTCCGGGCAGAGACAGCGCCCAAATGGTTTTAAGCCCGAGGCTCGCGGCGGCGGCAAAATCCACTCCGCCGGGACGGGAGGCGAGGTCGATAATCAAGGTGGTTTTGGGCAGCGTTTTTAAGTACGTCTCGTCGAGGATGAGGGTGGGTACGGTGTTGAAAATCACGTCAAATTCGCCCGCATCGGACAGCGCGTTCATCGGCACGGCGGTATAGCCGAGCGTTTGCGAAAGTGCTCGGTCAGACACGCGCCGCGCCGCCACCGTAACGCTCGCGCCGAGGGCGGAAAGCAAGCGGCACAGCGCTTTGCCGATACGCCCGAACCCCGTCACAAGGCAGGAAGCACCGCACAACGTCACGGGCAGTTCCTCCATAGCGAGTTGAATGGCGCCCTCGGCGGTGGGGACGGCGTTTTGCACCATCAATTCTTCCCGCTCGAAATAATCGAGCACTTTCACCCCGTTTTCGGTCAGCGTTTTCGTGAGGGCGGGCGGCACTTTCCCGCCGAGCACCGTTTGACCGGGGTGCACACACGCGGTCAGTTCCGACAACCCCACAAGCGCGCGGGAAAAGGGCGCGTTTAACGTCTCCCCGTCGGTGGACACCGGCAGGGGCAACACCACAAATTCCGCGCCCTTAACCGCCTGCGCCAACTTGGTGCACCCGGTCACGCAATGGGGTAAATCGGTATGGTCAAGACCGGCGGTAATCACCGAAAATCCCTCTTTTGCGAGCGCACCCGCCAAATACACAAATCGTAAATCACCGCCACATACGGCAAAGGTATTCATCGTCATTCCTCCTTACTTCACTCGTTCCAACGTATGCGAAAGGAGGAGGCTTGGTGTCAACAGTTGTCCCGATGAATGGAACGGCGAATAAGAAGCCGTGTCAGCGACGGCGGGTCAAACGGAATCAGCGGGTAAAGATAACTCGTGGACGTAACGGTATGGGTGAAGCCGATACAAAGGAGCATCAGCAAAAGCCCGATTGCCAAACCCCACGGGCCGATAACCGCGATAAGCACAATCAGCATCAACCGAAACACCTTAAACGCATAGCCGAGCTGAAAACTCGGTTGCACAAAACTGGATACGCTGACAAACGCCATATAGAGGAGCACGTCGGGAATAAGGATGTGCGCCGACACGGCAAATTCGCCCAAAATAAGCGCACCGATAATGCCGAATGCGTTGGAAAGCGCGGTCGGCGTGTTGAGCGATGCCAGTTTTAAGCCGTCCACAATCCACTCCACCAAAATAATCTGCCAAAACAGCGGAAGCAGTACCGATTCTTTGATACGAAGCGGTTCCAGCGCGGCAGGCAACAACGACGGATTTTCCACGAGCATATACCAAGTCGGGATAAGAAACAACGCGCCGACAAAGATACCGAAGCGCACCGCGCGCAAAAATGTGCCGGTACACGGCGGAAAATAATACTCGTTGGTGTCCTGCAAAAAATCGAAAATGCCGGTCGGGAGCACCATCGCCACCGGCGAATTATCCACAAGCAAAATCAGTTTTCCTTCGAGTACCGACGCGGCGGCGCGGTCGGGTCGTTCGGTGGTACGCACTTTCGGAAGCGGGTTCCACTTTTGTGTTTTGACAAGGCACTCGGTCAAACTTTCCTGCCCCATCGACAAACTCGGGATGTCAATCGCCGACAACTTGACCCGCACCTCGTCCACAAGGCGGTCGTCCGCCACCCCTTGCACGTAACACAGCGCAACGTCGGTGTGCGAGCGCGTGCCGACGGAAAATTTTTCCACACAAAAGTCGGGTGTGCGTACCCGCCGCCGAATAAGCGAGACGTTTTGTTTTACCGCCTCGCAAAACCCGTCGTGCGCGCCGCGCAACACGCGGTCGTCCTCCGGCTCGGAGACGGAGCGCATCGGGTATTCCCGCAAATCGAGCAACACGCACGCGGTGTAGCCCTCAACAAGCAGTACCGCCATACCCGACAGCATCTCCACCGCCACCGCGTCGAGGTCGTCCGCGATGTGCACCTCGGTATGCGGCACCAACGTGTCGGCAAACGCTTCGGCGGTGGGTGCCGCTTCAAAATCCTTTGCCGTCAGCGACAAAAAGCCCTGCAAAATCTTTTCCGCAAGCGCGCTGTTGAGAAACGCCTCCACAAAAAAGAGCGCGGCGCGCCGCGGCCCGAACTGCATTACGCGGTGGCCGAGGTCGTAGTTTTTATCCAAATGTAACCGCTCGCACAGCGCGCGGTTGTCCGCTTCAAAATTTCCCGAAAAGGTCATACGAAGCCTCCGTTTCTTCTTTCCGTTTCGTTTCCCATAGTTTGTGTGAAACCGCAAGAAAATATCCCAAATACCCTTGCCGAACGCACAAAAATTTGGTATACTGAAAGGGTAAATCACGAAACAAACACGAGAGGTCTTTGCCTATGAAAACCTTAAAAGATTGCCGCCGCGCCCTCATCGAGCGGGCGTTTGCGCGGTTGAATGACCGCCAAAAAGAAGCGGTGTTTTACAAAGACGGCGCGTTGCTCATTTTGGCGGGTGCGGGTTCGGGAAAAACCACCGTCATCATCCAGCGCATTTTGAACCTCATCCGCTTCGGCGACGGGCACGAAAGCGACATAGAACCCGCCTTGTCCCCCGCGGACGAAGCGGCGTTGCGCGCCGCCGCCGAACGGGACGAAATGCCGTCGCCCGCGGTGCTCGATTGGTGCGCCGTGAACCCGGTTGCGCCGTGGAAAATCCTCGCCATCACCTTTACGAACAAGGCGGCGGGCGAGCTGAAAGACCGCTTAAAAGCCGCCCTCGGCTCGGACGGCGAGCAGGTAACCGCCGGCACGTTCCACTCCTTTTGCGCCCGCGTGTTGCGGCAGGATGCCGAACGGCTCGGCTACTCGGCGCGCTTTCTCATCTACGATTCCGACGACCAAAAGCGGCTGATGAAAGAGTGTATGAAAACGCTCGGTATTGAGGATAAAATTCTGCCCGTCAAATCCATTTTGGGCGAAATCAGCCGCGCCAAAGACGAATTGCGCACACCCGCCGACTACGCGCGAGACGCGGGTGTGGATTTTCGGCTGAAAAAGGTCGCCGAATGTTACACGCTCTACCAAAAGAAACTGCGCGAAGCGGATGCCATGGACTTCGACGACCTGCTCTTTAACACCGTCGAACTGCTGTCCACCTGCCCCGACGTGCTCGAACGCTATCAGCGGCGGTACGAATACCTGCTTGTGGACGAGTACCAGGACACGAACCACGCGCAATACACGCTCATTCACCTGCTGGCGAAAAAAAGCGGCAACCTCTGCGTTGTCGGTGACGACGACCAAAGCATTTACCAGTTCCGCGGCGCCACCATCGAAAACATCCTCTCGTTTGAGCAGGAATTTTCCGCGTGCAAGGTCATTCGCTTGGAACAAAACTACCGCTCGACCGGCAACATCTTAAAAGCCGCCAACCACGTCATCGCCGAAAACCGACACCGCAAAGGCAAAACGCTGTGGACGGACAACGGCGACGGTGAGCCGCTCTCCCGCGTGATTGTGGACGACGAGGATGCGGAAGCCCGCTTTATCGCGAACACGGTGCTCGACAACCTCGTGTCGGGCGGAAAATCGCTCCGCGACCATGTGGTGCTCTACCGCGCCAACGCGCAGAGCAACGCCGTGGAGCAGGCGTTTATCAAAATGGGCGTGCCCTACCGCATTGTGGGCGGTCACCGCTTTTTCGATACGCTCGAAGTGCGCGATGCGATGGCGTATCTGCGCCTTTTGCAAAACCCCGACGACAACGTGAGCCTGCGCCGCGTCATCAACACCCCGAAACGCGGCATCGGCGACACCACACTTGACCGCGCCGCCGCGATTGCAGAGAGTGAAGGGGTGTCCCTTTACACCTTGCTGTCGCGCGTGGAAAATTACCCCGAACTGTCCCGCGCCGCCGCGAAAATCCGCGAATTTATCGCCCTTATCGACGGTTTGCGCGAGCGAGCAGGCGTGTTGCTCATCCCGACGGAAAACGACAAGTTAGACCCCTTTACAGGACTCCCCGCCGCCGATTTTGAGGAAATCCTCGACGACGACATCGAAGAAATCCCGGACGAGCCCGCACAAACCCAAATACCCGTCACCGAAGCGCCGTCCTGTCCGACCTTGCACGACCTCTACCGCGAACTGCTCGAAAAAACCGGCTATCTCGCCATGTGGCAACAAGCGGGCCCCGCCGAGGAAGACCGCGTCGAAAACCTCAAAGAGTTGGAATCCTCCCTTGTGCGTTACGAGGAGGCAAGTCCCGACGAATTCCCGCGCCTTTACGGATTTTTGGAGGAGGCATCGCTCATGACCGATCCCGACAACTACGATGCCGGCGCGGACGTGGTAACGATGATGACGATGCATGCCGCCAAGGGGCTCGAATTCCCGGTGGTGTTTTTGCCGGGGCTGGAAGAGGGCGTGTTCCCCGGCGCGCAGTCGATGTTTGAACCGGAAAAAGTGGAGGAGGAACGCCGCCTTTGCTACGTGGCAATGACCCGCGCCAAAGAGCAGCTGTTCGTCCTCTCCGCCCGCAGTCGGATGCTGTACGGGCAAACGAACCACAACCCGCCGTCGCGCTTTTTGGAGGCGATTCCCGCCGCCGTTGTCAAGACGGTTGACCGCTCCACTCGCTACGGCACCACCTTTGCGTTCGGTGGCGGCGACCACCAAAACTACGGCGGCGACGGCAAGGGCGGCTACCGCCACGCCGTCGATTTCGGGCGGAGCGCACCCCGTCCGCGTCCCATCGGCAAAACCTTTTTGGAACAGCAAAACGCCGCCGCGGCAAAACCCGCTTCGTCCGCGCCCGTCGCCGCGTTTGCGGTAGGCGACCGCGTGCGCCACGCAGGGTTCGGCGAGGGCACCATTGTCGCGACCGCACCGATGGGAAGCGACACGCTGCTGTCCATCGAATTTTCCGTCGGCGTAAAAAAACTGATGGCGAACTACGCAAAACTCGAAAAACTGTAAAAAACGGCAAAAATCCCTAACCGCGTTGCGGTTAGGGATTTTTTGTTGCAAGCGCGACGTTACGGTTGCGAAAACCCGTCGTATTGGAAGAAATTTTGCAATTCGCGCAAGGTTTTGCGCTCGTTTTCCGAGAGCGGTTGCTCCGAAAGCGGCGCTTTTTCGCGCGATTCCGTCACCGTGGCGCGCCCGAGCAAAAAGCAGGACACCCCCACAAAGGTCACGCCGTAAATCAGCAAAGCAAGCGATGCTAACATCTCCATTCCTCCTTAATACAACTGCGATTCGTAGTACGCGATGAGGTCGTCGTAATGTTTGCGCAACGTCTCGTTGTAAATCTTCGACCGCTCGCTGATGGCTTTGCGCAACGACTCGGCAAGGTCGGTTTTTTGCGCCATCGTCAACGTGCCCGACGAGGTCGAAGATGTCTTTTTCGTGCTCGCGGCGGTTGTCTGCTTTTGCGCTTGAAGCGCCGTCGCATCACTCCGCTTTTGCTTTTGCAACGCGGTCGCATCGCTCTGTTTTTGCTTTTGCAACGCGGTGGCGTCGCTCTGTTTTTGCTTTTGCAACGCCGTCGCATCGCTCTGCTTTTGCTTTTGCAAGGCGGTAGCGTTGCTCTGTTTCAACTTTTCAAGCGCCGTCGCATCGCTCTGTTTTTGTTGTTGCAGAGCAATATCCGCCTGAATTTTTTGGTTTTGGCGCACCGCTTCCGCCCGCCACTCTTTCACTTCCTGTTCAAACTTCTTCTCCTGCATCTCCTGCTCATACTCCTGCTCGGCGGCTTTCAAATAGGCGGAGAACTGCGCTTCGGCGGCAGTCACCGCCTCTTTTTCGAGCGTGCGACGGTTCTCCTCCTCGTCCTCGTGCGCCGCCGCCCAAGCGGCGGTCTGCGCCGCGCGGGAAGCCTCGCGGCTTTTTTCAATCGCGGCGGTCATTTCATTAAGAAGTGTCTCCACCGCCTGCTGTTTTTTCAGGCTGACGTTCGCATCTGCCCGCGCGCGGGTGGCGGCAAGCGCCGTCTGTTGCGTGCGGTTTAAGCCGCTGTCCGACAGTCCCATATTGGCAAGCGTTTCGGCGACGTTCAGTTGCGCCGCCTTTTCCCGCACCGCGTTTTCGTCGTAAAGCGCCTGATATGCGGCGTTGGACTTCTTGATTTTTTCATCCGTCTCCTGTTGCAGTTGCGTGCGGGAGGCGGCTTCCGCCGTTTTGAGGTCACGCACTGTCTGCGATGCTTCCATCTCGCGTTCCGCGATATACGCCTCCTGCTGCTGTTGCGCCTGACTGCGAGCGCGTTTCAAATACTCGTCATAGGTCATATAGTTCGTTGCCATACCGTTCCTCCTTAATTTTGGATTGCGTAGCGCATAGACAGCCCGCTGAGTTCCACCGCGCCCGTCACGTCGCACCGCACGCCGAATCGCCGCACGCGCTTCCCATTCGGATGCAACGTAAGCGGCCACTCGTCCGCGCGTACCGTCGTACCGCCGCGGTCGGTACCGCGGTCGGACAGATAGGTGACCGTCACCGCCGACTGCGGCGCATTTGCCTCGGCATACAGCGTCAAGCGCTTGATTTGTTTTTTGCGGTCGGGTGCGCCGAAATCATACAGTTTCGTGCAAAAATGCCCCGTCACGTCACCGCTCCGCTTGAAAAGTGCCGTCGGCGCGGTCGCCGTTTGCGGATAATACTCGTCCGCCTCGCCGTCCAGGCGATAGCTCACCGCATAGTTCCCCGTAAAGCCGATGAGAAGCGGTGCATCGCCGCCGGCAAAGGCGTAAGTATAGGCAAAATCCGCCGGCAACTTCCACACGTGCCACGCGAGAATTTTGCCGGGACGGTCGCTTGCATCGTAGGACGAATAGGCGTAAAAACTCTGCTCGTCGTAGTGGAAAAGGAACACGTCCGACCCCGCAAACAAGCCGTACCACCCGTCAAAATCCACGCCGAACGCGGTTTTGAGCGCCGCCGCTCCCACCTCTTTCAGAAGCGGCGCGATGGGAGTGGACAGTTCGCGCAGATTGCGCTCACTTTTGCCCGCCGCGCTGTGCAGGGTATACACCGCGCCATCGCTCGTCGCCCACACAAGGCGGTTGCCGCACAGCGCAATGCTGTCGGGGCAATCGCACCCTACCCGCGCCGAAACGGGTGTCAACGGAAACGCCGCGCGGGCGGCTTCCACGTCGATGACCGCGCTTTGCAACAAATCGTCTGCCGACACCGTCGATGAGGCATAGGTGGCGACGTACAGTTCGTGCTCCTTGAAAATGACCAGCATATTGCCCTGCTGACGAAGCGCGGTAATCGCGCCGGCAGGACTGCCCACCGTCACGTAGTTGTTTTCGGGGAAATAGGTGGCATCCGAAAGCCCGCTGTAATGCAACCGATGCGGAAAATCAGGGTTGCCCGCCACAAAGTAGCGCGTGCCCGCGTTCACGCCGGTGCGGTCGCCGCCGAACCACATCCCGAACCGCATATTGCGGATGACCTCGCGAGAGGCGGGGTTGTCGATAAACGGCTCAAAGGTGACGGTAAGCGCGGTATACGGCATCGACCCGCCGGACACCGCCGTGTCCCCGCTTCCGACAAACCAGAAGGTGCCCGCCGTCTGGTCGTAGCGCAGACGGTACCCGTCGCGCAAGGCGGTCGTTTCGGTAAACACGGTGGTCGGCGCAGGGGTCACCGTGCCACTGCTCACGGTATGCACCACTTCGCCCGCGGCATCCACCCCGCGTACCGTCAACATACACGTTTTGCCTCGTGCCGCCGACGGCAGGTGGTAGTAGGTCGCCTCGTCGCTGACGACACATTCCATCCGAAACGCATCGGTCAGCATATTGCGGCTCTCATACGAATACCCCGACGGCTCGGCGGCGGCGGAACTGTCGTCCCCTGCCACTTGGAGCAAAATGGTCGGAATATAGGGCGCTTTCGGTGTCACCGTGCCGTTGGTGTTCCATTTCAAAAGCGGCACTTCCACCGAATTGGTCAGCACCGTGCCGAGCGACTGCTCGTCCTTTTCATCCCGAATGTGGAGCAGTTTTTGAATGGGAATACTGTACGTCACGTCGCTTGTATACGAGGTCAGCGTGCCGTCCTTTTCCACGAGCAACGATTCGAGACGGTGCTCCGAAAGGGAGGTGCGTCCCGCGCCGAGGAGCAACCGCCCTTCCGCGCCCTCAACCCGTGCCACGTCGTCCGAAATAGAAGTGACGTGAGAAGAAAGCCCCAGCACGGAAAGCGGCGCTACGTCCGCGATACGCAGTCCCGGACGGGTGCATAGCGCGCTGTTTTTCCACCACAGATTGCACTCCTCGGTCGTTTGGTGGTCTTTGACGGCAAAGGGCGCTTCCGCCTTATTGATACCGCCCGACAGCGCCGGAATCACGGCGCGATAGGTCGGGTCTCTGCCGATTTTCGGAAATGTCATTCGGCTCCCTCCTTACAATGCCTGTTCCAAAATGTCGCGCTGTTCCTCCGGCGACAGACTCGCCCATTGCTCCTGCTGTTCCGGGGAAAGCATAGCCATCAGTTCTTCGCCGGACGGCATCACGTTCGGCAACTCCTCCGCTTCCGCCGCAAGCGCCTTTGCCGCATCTTGTGCGGTTGGTGCCTCCGCCGGCGCGGGCGTGGTGTTCAGTTCACGCAACAGCCCGTTTAAGTTCGGCACAATGCCTTTCGGCAAGCGAGAGAGATACTGCTCCACGTTGACAATGCCGCGGTCAAAGAGGTTGTCGAGCGTTTGGATGGATTCCATCTCGCTCCACATCGACGAGGCACCCACGTCCACCTGCACCGAAATCAGCACGTCGCGGTAGCGGTTGCCGTCAAACGGCAAATACCAAATGCCGTTTTCGTCCTCGATTTTCAGCGCACGGTTGCCGTACTGCATCACCCAAAATTCCGCAAACACACGCGACAAGTCCTCCATAAACCCGTAAAAGCGGGTTTGCAGCGATTGAAGCGGCATCGCCGCCGCCTCGCGCAGGGCGATAATCGCCGAGGTGTTGTCCGGGCGCACGTTACCGAGCAGGGCATCGTTCGCGCCCGCCTGGCTCATCGTGTTGCTGATAAGTGCCGCGATATTCTCGTTGAATTTCGGCGAGAAGTTCGGCGGTTGAACGTAGCGAATGGCGCTTTGCACATCCTCGCCCGAACCGTACACTTTCACCACTTGTCCCGGGTCGTTGGTCAACTTTTGCGGCACCACGTCGCCGTTGACCACCATAATCGGGATACCCATCATCATCACCGCCCACACCGAGGCGGTGACCATACGGTTAATGGCGATTTGGTTCGGGATAAGATAGGTAATTTCGCTTTCGCCGTAGGCGCAGTTTTTGCGGCGTTCCCACGTGAACACCGACAGCGGATAGCGGCGCACACCGATGTCCCACGGACGGCGCACCGTCACCTCACCGCACGTTTGGGTCGCCAAAATGCGGTACTGTTTCCCCTCCGCATCCCACGACTTATACAGTTTGGTAATCAGCGTCGCTTTTTGGCTGTCCTGCGCTTCCTCGCGTCCCACCGAAAAGGGAACGTCCGTCTCGTCGGGTTTCAGGTCTTGCGCGTGGGTTTTTTGCCCGTAAACGCGCATCATACGCCGAATTTCGGCAAGCGACTTGCGCTGTGAAATCAAAATATACGGCTGCTCCTCCACGCTGTCGCACGTCGGGTCGCCGAAGGTGACATTTTCCACATCCAGCACCTCACAGCGAATATCGCCGTAAATGGGATGTTTGCGCGAACGGTCGGCGTATAACCCCGTTTTCACCCGCTCGTCCCAGTAGGTGTAGACAATGCCCGTACCGAACATATAGGCGTTGCGAAGCGCCTTTTCCTTGATACTTTCCAAGCCGACCCGCTCCGCCGTTACGCGGAAATAGTCGGACAGCGCCGACATCACGAGGTTCAGCTCCTCCGCCGAGCGAAGCGGCCGCTCACACAACTCGTCGTTAAAGGAAAGCGGCACTTCGCCGCTCGCCTGCGCTTCGCGCAAGCGACTTTTGAGCAGATGGGTCTGCTCTTTGGTTTCGAGCGTGTTGGGCACGCCGTCGGCGGTGTAGTTGACCGACAGCGGTGCGGACGTGATAAACGCCATTTTGTACTCGCCGATGCGTTTGATGATGTTTTCCCGCACCAGCGGCTTGTCCGCGCCGCAGTTGACGCCGTGCCATTGATCGCCAACGTAAAACCGTTCGTTGACTTTGTTTTGTTCATACAATCCGCGCGCACCGAGCGAGCATTTGAACTGCTTGCCCGCCTCGTACTCCTGCGCGATTTGTTTGGGGTCGTCCCAATGTCTTTGTTGTGTCATACCCTTCTCCTTTTCTGCTCCTTGTTACTCCCAACCGCCGAGAAAATCCCGCGGGCGAAACCCGGTAAGCGCCGTCTCGCGCGGGCGCGCACGGTTTCGCTCGTCGGGTGACGTCGGGTGAAAATACCGTACGTCGGTCATCGCGTAACGCAGAGCATCCATCAGATGATTGTTTTTGTCCTGCGGTCGATTTTTGCCGGTGCCGTCCTCGCGCGTGTCCCACGCATAGGACGACAGTTCGTCCAACGTGTGCACACACGTCGGATGCACCACCATTTCGTACCCTTGCAATGCGGCAATGCCGTTGCGGATACTGTCCGCACCCTTGACCGCCGGCTGAATACGGGAAATTCCGAGCCGGCGCAGTTCCTCGTTGGATTTCGGCTCGGCGCTGTCGGCGCGGATGCGCTCTTTTTGATACCCTTTTTCACAAATCATTTTGGCGATATCTTCGTTGAGCATCCGCTTTTCATAGTGCTCGTCATAGATGTAAAGCCGCTTGTCAAGCGGGTTGACCGCCGCGGCGATAAACGCCGTCGGGTCGTTCGTGTAGCCGTAGTCCAGTCCGAACACGTGAACGTATTTCCACGGCTCGGCAAGGGCACGCACCGCGAACGGTTCGGCGCGCCATCGCTCGAAAATCAGCCCCGACGACACACCCCAGTCCCCGCACGCCGCCACGCGGTAAAGGGCGGGTTGCTCCGTCTTCATCCGCTCATAGCGGCGGCGGTCTACCTCGTCCAAAAACTCGTTGCAACGGTAGGTGGTGGTAAAACAGTCCACGTCCGCGGAAACGCGGTCGAAAAAGCGCGCTTTGAGCCAATGCGACCCGCTCCACGGGTTAAAGGTGATGGTCGTCTGCTTAAAAAGCGGCGGCGGCAACTGTCCGCGCGGCATCGAGAGGTCTAAGCGGTCAAAATCCGCCTCCGTCGCGATTTCAAACGCCTCCTCAATCCACACCCAGCACAGCACCCCGCGTTCCACCGTGGCGGAAGCGAGCTTGTCCACGTCGTCCAGCCCGCGAAACAGAATTTTTTGCCCCGTCGGACGGTAGCGCATTTCGAGCGGGTGTTCCACACACGACCACAGGTCGGAAACGCCTAACCGCCGAATTGCCCATTTGAGCTGAGCAAAAGTGCTGTCTTTGTGGGTGTTGTATGTACGACGCACAACCAAAAGGTTGGCGTCGGCATAGCGCATTAAGTGGACAATATACCATAGCGCCGTGGTGGAAGATTTTTTGGATGCCTTGCCGCCTTTCAGCACGCGATAGCGCGCCCGCGACCGCCAAAAATCGCCGTATCCGCCTCCCACCACCTCCGGCAGATTCACCGTCATACGGCTCACTCCTTGCTGTTGTCCTCGCTTTTCTCCGCGTTTTTATCCTTTTCCATCTTTTCTTCCACCGCCACTTTCAGGCGTTTTACCGTCTTTTCCAAAAACGGCGGAAGCGGCACACCGATTTTCACAAGGTTTTCGAGCACGCTAATCGACTCGTTGATGATAAGCCACATAGTGACAAGCACTCCGACGGCAAGCGACGTCTGAAAGGTGACCCCAAACAGCGCGCCAAACGCCGTCAGCAGGTAGTCTACCCCGCACCCGACACATACCGCCGCAAAGTAGGCGATTTTTTTCAAAATCCCTTTCCACCCGCGCTCACTGCTCAATTCGCGGTGGAGATACGCGCCGAGAAGTCCGGTTGCGTAGTCCATCACCACCGCGCAAAAGAGTACAATCAGCGGAATGGCCAATTTTTGAAAATAGAGCGCGACCGAAGCACCGACAAGCGATACCGCGGTCTTTACCCAAGATAGTTTCATCGTAGTTGCCTCCTTTACTCCCCCGCTCCCGCGGGGAATCCCCTCCCGCGCTTTGTGCGGGAGGGGACGTCCGAACCGCCGTCATCCAAAAGCGAGATAAAGCGGTCACGGACTAAGTAGTGCGATTAGTCGTCGTCCTCTTCTTCCGTCGGGTAAAGGAAGACCACGATACCGCCGCCGAGGCTGGTTTTAACAAACACGTCGTAGTACAAACGGTAATCGATTTTGTAGGCATCGGCGTTCTGGTTCTGGTTCGGCGCAAAGGTGCGGGTTTTCTCCGTCTTTTTGATGAGGCTCGCCGCACGTTTCGGCATCACGATAAGCCCGATGTCCGACGCGGTCGCTTTCGCGGCAAAACCGCCGTCTTCCTCGCCGTCCGTCTCGCCGTCGAGGAAGTCATAAGCGGTCTTCATACGGCTTTTTTCGACGGGAAGCAGGGTCACGCCGTCCAGTTTTTTCACTTCGAGGTTGATTTCGCCTTTCTTGAAATTGCCCACGTCAATGGAGCGGGACAACTCGTCCGAACGGCAAAGAGCGGCATACATGGTGTTGTCCATAAACGCCACCAGTTCCTCGTCGTAGCCGACCGCGTCCTGCACCGCGGCAACCGCATCGCAGAAAAGCGCATACGGCTCGTCCACGTCGCCGTTCACCGTCTGGGATTTGCCCACGGCATAGGTCGCGAGTTTGGAAATGACGTACGCATCCATTTCCGGCACCACTTTGGTGCGCACAAACTCGGCAAGTACCTCGCCCGCCAAGTTCGCAATGCCCGTCTCGTCGCCGTCTTCACGGTCAATTTGGAACGAGCGGCCACGGTCTTGCGACAGCGTAACCGGGGTATTCGACACGGTGATACTGCCGCCCACAAACCCGTTGTCGCGGTCGTAGTCACCGAGACCGGACATATCCACGTCCGGAATCATCACGGTTTTGGCACCGACAAATTTGGCACGCAGGGCGTTGTCCGCCAAAAATCCGGTTGCGGATTTCTGCACCACCGCTTTGTCCAGCGCGTTGGTCATGGTTTGGTTGAATTCGTAAGTGTTGATAGACATACTTTTTTCTCCTTTGTTTTTGAATTAGAGTGCCTGCATAAACACCGATTGGAACGAGCGGCTCTCTTTGGAAGTGCCGTCCTCCGCCTGTGTGGTTGCCAGCGACCCCGTCGCCGAAGCCGCCGCCTTTTTCTCCGCCTGCTGTGCGGCAAGCGCTTTTAAGCGCTCCTCCTGCATAAACCGCAAATAGGCATCGGTAAGCGGCCGCTCACCGAGCGCGGCACTTTCCACCACCGTTTTCGGAAGCTCTCCGAACAACGGCGCATCGGGACA
Source organism: Acutalibacteraceae bacterium (assembly GCA_045600765.1). Lineage (GTDB taxonomy): Bacteria > Bacillota > Clostridia > Oscillospirales > Acutalibacteraceae > RGIG426. The sequence goes on from JAZRYM010000076.1 coordinate 14,117, forward strand.
AAGGGTTTGCAACTCCGCGTACTCCGCGGCAAGCCGTGCCGCGCGCGTTTGCGAGGCGGTTTCGTCCGCGTTCGCGCTCTCCCCTTTGCCCTGCGCGACCGAAAGTGCCAACCGGCGACCTTCCATCACTTCCTGCGCGAGCGCCTCGTTGCCGCCCGTCTCCTCCAACAGCGCGGCATACGCATCCGCATCCACCGCCTTGGAAAGCCCGTCAATCAATTCTTCCGGACGACGGTATCCGGCGGCAATGCTCATACGGCGAAGCGCCTCAAACTGCGGTTTGAACTGCTCAAATCGCATTCCCTCGCGCAAGAGGGCAGTCACCCGTTCCACATCGTTTGCCTCGACACGCACCGGCTGACCGTTGTATACGGGCAGGTAGGCATCCGGCGCGGCGGGCGCATCCGTCGCGGGCGGCGGGACTGCCTCCTCCGACGGAAAAGAAAAATGAAGTCCCTCTGCCGGCACAGGGGAATCTGTGGCGGCAGGTGTGTCGTCCGCCGAAGCGGGTTGTGGTGTAGTGTCCTCTATCTTCGCGTCGGGATTGACGTCGAATTCTTCGTTAAAAACGTCCTGCATAAGAACCTCCTATATACTTTCACAGCCTTACGGCAACGTGTTTTGGCGGGTCGCCGTATGGGTATAGGCGGCGCGCTTTTGGTTATACATCGCGGCAAACAGCGTTTGATTGTCGCCGTCGCCCTCACCCTGCGCCAGCAGCATTGCCACCCCGTAAGGCAGCACGTCCGCGGCAACGCGGTTGCTGCAAGGGAGCGTTTCGGCGGCATTGTTCAGCGGCACAAACGGCGTGTCGTCGTGTTCCGCATACCACGCATCCGCCAACAGTTGGTTGAGAATGCTCAGTCCCCGCGCCTGTACCGCTCCCGACACGCGGCTGTCCGCGTGGCCCGCGTTATCGGTGTAGTTGAGCAGCAACAGCGCTTTTTGTATCACGTCTAATCCGGTCAAGTCGTTTTTCCTCCTTTTGCTTCCACCAAAGCCTTTTCCAGTCGTTCGACGTCCGCTTTCAGCGCGGTATTCTCCGCGCGCGCCATCGTCAAATCGTTCAGCGCCTTGCGGTGAGCGTCGTCCATCGTGTTGTATACAAGTTCCGAGAGCGCGCGGATGGTCGCCTCGTTAATCGTCCCCGTCTCAGGCAGTTTTGTCGCCTTTTGCACCGCTTTTACGTCTTTCGCCGTGCCGTCACCGAACCCACCGTCATCCAACAATTTTGCCGGCACCAAATCGAGTTTTTCCGCCATCCAAAGAAGCCGTTTCACGGCATAAATGCCGAGCGACGTCTCCCCTTTTTTGAACACTTGCTCTTTGGGTTTCGTCTCTTTGAGTTTCAGTTTCGCCCGCTTGGCAATCACCTCCACAATGGCGTTGGCGCATTGGTCGGCGAAATCGGCTTTAAGAATGGTTTTGATGTCGGTTTTGCTGTCCATAAACCCGAGTTCCAAAAGCACCGCCGGCATCACCGTCTCGCGTACCTCGTGCAAATCGTCTCGCGCAAGCGGGGTAGCGCGGTTGCCTTTCAATCCCGTTTTCGCGATGAGCGCGTTGTAGAGTTCTTTTTGCCACGCCACACTCTCCGCGCTCGGCGACGTGTAAACGTAAGCGACAATGCCGCCGCCCGTACCGCCGTTAATCCCGCCGTTGTGGTGAATGGCGAGGTAAAAATCCGCATCCCACGCATTGGCTTTGTCGGTACGTTCGTCAATCTCAATCGGCACCTTGCCGGTCGTATCGTCCAAGCGCAAAACAGACACCCCATCGTACTGTTTCAGCCGTTTTTCAATGGCATCCGCCACACGGTCGTTGAGTGTCCACTCGTTCGGATGATTGTTCGGTGACAATGACGCGGGAATACCTTTTGTATTGCCGTTGTAGTGTCCCGCGCTTAACGCTAACTTGAACATAAGCCTCTCCCTTTCTCAATAAATACAACACATCGGTGCAACACCAAATTTTTCTTTGGCTTTCGTAGAGGTCAGCGACCCGCCGGCGGCTACCTCCATCACGGTATAGTTATGCAACGGATTCGGCGAGCGCGTCCACCAGCCTGTTGCCGTGGTATTCAACAGTTTGATACGGTTGGTGTCAACCACAACACTCGGAGAGTTCAAAGAGGTATAGTCCGTGCCGTAACGGGCAAGAACGGTACCCTGTTGCGGAGGGGTATTGCCGGTCGCGTTTCCGGCATACAACTCCACGCGCGACGGCAAAAAGAATTTGTCGTAACTGACCCCCGAACGTTCGGTGTGTGTCGAGTTGAGCGCCACCGGCGTCACCACCGTACCGACCACCGCCAAAAAGCTGTCGCTCATCCCGTTCATAAAGCCGGCTTGCGCCGCATAATCGGGCGGCGTTTGCTCCGGCTCATCGCCGACAAACCATCTGCCCGCCGCATCCTTGCTGTTGAGCCATTCGCGCAAATCCGAGCCGTCCCAATCGGAACACCCGTTGGGATACGTCGTAGACGGGGCGTCATACTCTTTCAAATCGTACTGCCCGTTCGCCGCGTGCAAACAATCCACCGTCTGCAACGTAATGGAATGGGAAAAACGGTCATCCACCGGCGTGTCGTGGTCAATGTCCACAATTTCCCACACAATGTTGCCATACACGCGGTGTTCCGACACAAAACGGTCGCCGACCGAAAACAGTTGGTCCGCGAGCCCTGCGCGCACGATTTTTTGAATGAATTTCCACGGGGTCGCCTCGTCTTCTTTCATCTCGGCAAGCCCGTGCAAGTTTTGGATTTTGTCGCTCAACTCCTGCACCCGCTGGTCAAGCTCATCTGCCGTCTCCTCGTCCTCCGTAAAGCGGGAATCGTGCGCATCCACACGGTCTTCGACGGTATCCACCGCGTTTTCCGCCGTCGTCAAACGGCCGCCGAAATCATCCAGCGTGTCTTCCATCGCCGCGGTGCGCGCCGTCATCGCATTGACCGTCTCGGTCATCGTCTCCGAAAGCGCGGTCATCGCATCCAGTTTGCCCTCGGTACGCGCCACCATCGCCGACAGCGTGTCCCGAAACGCGGAGGAGACGTTTTCCGTCGGTGCATCCGCGAAAAACAGCCGTCCGTCAAAACTGCGTACCGTGGTAACCTCGTTGTCGTTCACCACTTCCGATACGACCAAGCGCACCAAAATTTGACCGCCCGCCGCCGTAAAACGCTCGTCGAGCAACGTCTCGACACAACCCTCGTCGTCGAGGGCAAGCGGCGCGGTACTGATAAACCCGCCGGCACCGTCCTCGCCCTCAATGCGATAGCGGAATTGACTTCCCCGAAGCGCCTCCGGCACAAGAAAGGTCAACCGCGTTGCGTTGCGGTCGCCCTGCACTCCGCCGTACTGCGGACAAACGGGTTCCACCGTGCCGTTGCCCATATTCGGGACAAACTGCACGTTCAAAATTGCCTGTTCCATTGTTTACTCTCCTTATTCCTTAATATTCTCCTCGCCGACAAACGTGACCGAAATGTCGGCATCCCGTTCCTCTCGGTCTAAATAGCCGAAATTGTTTTTTCCGAGAAAAACCGCACCGGTGTGACTGCCCGGTTTGAGCATTTCCTCCGCCAGTTCCGCTTCGCAATCGCAAAACGCCTGCCACAAAATTCCGTGGATTTTGGCGCGTCTTTTCGCGTTTGTTTCGGGGTCGTCCACCTCGTCGTGAATGTAGGCAAGTAGCCGTTTCCGCGAAATGCCGAGACACGCGGCAATGCGTTCAATGGTGAGCGGCAACTTGTGTTGTGCCGCCATTTCCCGTGCCGCCGCCAGTCCCTTGTTTACCTTTTGAACCGAACGAAGATAGGGTTCTTCCATACCGTCACCTCCTCTCTTTGCCCCGTTATACCATACGCCCCGCGTGCGGCAACAGTAGACTCCCCGTTTCGCTCGGGTCTTTCGCCGTCCACCCCGTCTGTGACGGCAGTACAACCTCTTGCACTTTTCGAAAAAACCGTATATAATGGAGAAAGGAATAAACTGCAAAGGAGCGTTGCGCGATGAAACTTTTAGACATCAGCCGCGAATTGACAAGCGCGCCCGTCTACCCCGGCGACTGTGTGCCGTCGGTCACCCGCGTGACCGATGCCGCCCTCGGTGACGTCGCCACCGTGTCGGAACTGCACGCCTGCCTACATAACGGTACCCATCTTGACGCGCCCTGTCACTTTTTCCCCGATGCCGACGATATCACCGCCTATCCCCTTGACCTCGTGTGCGGCGAATGTTATGTCATAGAAGCGGACGGCATCCTCACCGGCGAACAAATGGAGCGCCTGCTCTCTCGCCGTGTCGGTATGGAACGTCTGCTCCTGAAAGGCGCCGTTACCCTCTCGGAAAGCGCCGCCCTCGCATTGTGCGATGCGGGGATAAAACTGGTCGGCGTAGAGGGCACCTCCGTTGCCGCGGGCGGTGAAACCGCCGTAGTACACCGCAAACTGCTCGCCGAGCCGATTGCCATTTTGGAAAATCTCGATTTATCCGCCGCCCGCGAGGGGTGGTATCTCCTCTTTGCCGCACCCGTCAAAATCGCGGGAGCGGACGGCGCTCCCGTGCGCGCCCTTTTGTTAGAGAGAGAATAATGGAAAAAACGCTTGCATTTTGACGAATGCCGTGATATACTACAAATCGACAATGAAATTACTTATCAAGAGTGACGGAGAGAACAGGCTCGACGATGTCCGGCAACCTGCTTTACGAAATAGGTAAGGTGCTAAATCCTGCGGGGAAGCCCGAAAGATGAGTGTGCGTGTGCGCTGTCTTTGGGCAGCGCTTTTTCTTTTGCTCTTGATGATAAGGAGTACATTATGAGAAAACTGTTTACATCCGAATCGGTCACCGAGGGGCATCCCGACAAGGTGTGCGACCGCGTGTCTGACAGCGTGCTGGACGCTATTTTTGAAAAAGACCCGAATGCCCATGTGGCGTGTGAGTGCGCCTGCACCACCGATTTTATGCTCGTAATGGGCGAAATCACCGCCGACTGTGAGGTGGATGTGGAATCTATCGCCCGCAAAGCCATTTTGGATATCGGCTACAACGGCGACGGCGAGGGCTTCAACGGCAACACCTGCAAAATCGAGGTACGCTTAGATAAACAATCTCCCGACATTGCCCAAGGCGTCAACGCCGCTATGGAAAAACGCTCCGGCGGCGAAGCGACAGAGGAAGAAACCGGTGCCGGCGACCAGGGACTGATGTTCGGCTTCGCCTGCGACGAAACCCCGGAGCTTATGCCGCTCCCCATCTCGCTGTCCCATAAGCTTGCCAAGCGCCTCACCGCTGTGCGCAAGGACGGTACGCTCCCCTACCTCCGCCCGGACGGAAAAACCCAGGTAACGGTAGAATACGACGGCGTAACCCCCGTGCACATCGACACGGTGGTGGTCTCCACCCAGCACAGCGCCGAGGTGGACCTTGCCACCATTCGACGGGATGTTATTGAGCAGGTCATTCGTCCGACACTGAAGGATGTTCCCTTTGACGAGCAAACCCGCATTTTCGTCAACCCCACCGGCCGCTTCGTGGTCGGCGGACCCCAAGGCGACAGCGGTCTTACCGGCAGAAAAATCATCGTGGATACCTACG
>JAZRYM010000077.1:0-4902 GCA_045600765.1 Acutalibacteraceae bacterium
TTTTTGCAGAATTTTCGTCCTTATTATACACCACTTGTGGTGTAAAGTCAATACGCCAAGTGTGATGTATGGTAAACTTTTTATGGGTGATACTATGAAAGAGTATAAGGAACGGATACGCGAGTTGCGGGAAGACAGCGACCTTACACAAGCGGACGTGGCGAAAGCGCTCGGCACAACCCAGCAGGTCTACTCCCGCTATGAAAACGGCACAAACGAAATGCCCTTGCGCCACCTTGTTGCCCTCGCCCGCTTTTACAACGTGCAAAGCGATTATCTCCTCGGTTTGACCGACGAAAAACACCCGATACACTAAAAAATCCCGCAACCTTTCGGTTGCGGGATTTTGTTTTTGTAACTTAGCCGATTTGCGGGAGGGAAGCGGCGGCGGCGGATTGACCGACGCGGCGGAACTTCTCATCCGGCAGGTTGAGCTCGATGCCTTGAATATCCGGATACTCGTCAGCGAGCACGCGGCGAGCTTCCTCAATAACGAGGTCGCCGCCCTCACCGGACATCACGCGGCCGAGGAGCAACACGTGTTTGATGGAGTAGTACATATTGTAGTACGCAAGCGCGTGGCCGAGGTAGGTACCAATCGAGCGATAAATCTCGCGGGCGGCCTCGTTGCCCTTGTTCATCTCGCCTTGCACCACTTTCAGTTTCTCCGCCGGGGACAGTTTCTCGTCCAGCTCGATGCCGGCGCGCGGCGCGAGTTTAATCACGCTGTCCTGCGAGAAGTATTTGACACCGCAACCTTTGTCGCCCGACCATTCGTCCACCATGGCATCGTCTTGCAGGTCAACCGGCGCGAACGCGAGTTCGTTGAGCCAACCGGTGATGTTGCCGTCCGGGTCAACGTAGCCGACCGCTTCGGACGTACCCATCGCGATACCGAGGATTTCGTTGGAGTTGAGGCTCATCGCGCCGGCGAGCGCGGTCACGTCGCCGTCGTTCGCGACTTGCAGCGGCACGTCGCCGATTTCTTTGGCGGCGCGGATGTAAATATCTTTAACTTTCTTGTCGAACTGGTCTTTCGGGACTTTGAGGAACAGCGACGCGACCATCGCGCGGTTGTCCACATAAATACCGGCGGAAGAAACGCCGATAGCGTCCACGCGCGGCATTTTGGAAGCGGCGGTTTTCATCGCTTCCAGGATGCCTTGGAAGTGATAATCGGGGTCTTCGGTGGTTTTCGGGAACCAGACGACCTCCTCGGAGTAGATGGACTCGCCATCCACCACGGCGGACACTTTACGGTCAGACCCGCCGGCATCAAAGCCGATGCGGCAGCCTTCCCAGTGGTTGCCGACCGCCTGCGCGCCGGATTTCTCCGCCGGAGCATCGGCGAGCGGCAGGGAAACGACTTCAAACGGGCGCTCGTAGACGTTCGCCATAAAGTCGGCATCAAAGTCGCGCGCACCGCCGAGGCAGTAGGTTTCGGCGATGTATTTGCCCATCGCCTCGTCACCGCAGACGTAGATTTTGAAGCCGCCGTAAGCCCACAGCAGCATTTTCACCATACGCTCGACGTAGACTTTGTCCGCCTGCGCCATTTCGGGCGTACCGTGGATTTTGCATAAGCGACGGGAGATGCAACCGCGGCTTCTCTCCACCGCAATCACGAGGTCTTTGCCGTTTGCCGCCGATTTCTCGAATGCACGGCAGAACGCCGCCATCGGAATATACCCTTTGTCAAGGGACGGAATGTTTTTCAGTTCAATGTTGAGACCGTAAACCTGCATAACTTTTTCCTCCTAATTTTTGGATGGGTTCCTGATTTATAGCATACACGTTTTGCCGTTCTTTGGCAAGAGAAAATAAAAATTCCGCCGCAAGCGGCAAAATTTTTGTCCGTTTTGACAAATTTTTATTTTTTTACGCGCGAGTAGGATACGCTTTCGCCAATTCCATAAATTGTTCCAGCGTCAGTTGCTCCGCGCGCGCCGTCACGGGAACACCGCACGTTTCGAGCATCGCCGTTACCTGCTCGCGGGACAAACCCGTGTCCTGCAACGCGTTTTGGAGCGTTTTGCGCCGTTTGCCGAACGCCGCTTTGATAAGGGCAAACAAATGCCGCTCCGTTTCGCCCGCAAGCGGCAACTCCGCTTTCGGGGTCAGGCGAATGACCGCGCTGTCCACGTTCGGCGCAGGCAAAAAACTGCCGCGCGACACGGAAAAGAGGGTCTCTGCCTCGGCGTAATACTGCACCGCAAGCGACACCGCGCCGCATTCGCGCGTACCCGGGCGGGCACAAAGGCGCTGTGCCGCCTCCTTTTGCACCATCACGGTGATGCAGGAGACGGGCAACCGCTGTTCCAGCAGGCACATAATGACGGGCGATGTGATGTAATACGGCAAGTTGGCGCACACCGCCACCCGCTTGCCGCCGCATTTTTCGGCAAGCAGGGCGGGCAAATCGGCTTTGAGCACGTCTTGCATCACCAGTTCCACATTGTCGTAGTCGGCGAGCGTTTCCGCCAAAACGGCGGGCAACCGCTCATCCACTTCAAGGGCAATTACCTGCCCCGCACGTTCGGCGAGTTCTTTGGTCAGCACGCCGAATCCCGGCCCGATTTCGAGCGCGGCGCACGCTTTGTCAAGCGCGCACGCCTCCGCCATACGCGGACAGACCGAGGGGTTAATAAGAAAATTTTGTCCGAGCCCTTTGGAAAAGTGAAATCCGTGTTTTCCGAGCACGGTACGGATGTATCCGGCATCGGTCAAGGCGGGCATTTACGGTTCCCCCTTTCGCTGTTGCCGCAACGCGGCAAAAAAGGCGGACAACTCCGCCGCACATTCCGCTTCCATCACGCCGGCAACGCAGGCGGGGTGGTGGTTGTAGGGGTAGGCAAACAAATCGACCACGCTCCCGCACGAGCCCGCTTTCGGGTCGCGTGCGCCGTAAATCACGCGGTCAAGCCGCGCGTTGACAATCGCACCCGCGCACATCGGGCACGGTTCGAGCGTCACGTAGAGGTCACAGCCGGAGAGCCGCCACCCGCCAAGGGTACGGCACGCTTCGGCAATCGCTTCCAACTCGGCGTGAGCCAGCGCATTTTTCCCCGCTTCCCGCCGATTGCGCCCGCGACCGACAATGCGGTCGCCTTGCACCACCACCGCACCGACGGGAACTTCCCCCTCCGCGGCGGCTTGTCGCGCCAAGGCGAGCGCTTCGCGCATAAACGCGTCGTTCATCGAAACACCTCCGCGAACACGGCGGCGGATTGCTGTTCACCGCCCGTGCCAATCGCCGGCGCATCACCCGTATCGACATCAAATCCGGGAAGTCCTTCAAATTGTATACTGCCAAGCGTGATGAGTGCCATAATCACGATAAACACAATCACCGTTGCCGTCGAAAAACACGCACGGCGACGTTCTTTCAGGGTGAGCCAACTGCGAACACGGTCGCCCACCGGCGTCACCCGCGGGTGACTGCGCATCATCAGCACCGCGGCGCCGACAATGCCGAACAGCGTTTCCACCGCAAAGAAAATCAAATACCAGCTGTTCATCACTTCGTCCGACGCACCCCACAACCAGTATTCCATCAGCACCGCCAACGTGTTGTTGACCGCGTGGAGCGCCATTGACCACAAAATATTGCCGGTTTTCAGCACAATATACCCGAACACCAGTCCGAGAATAAAGGCAAACGGAATTTGATAAATCGTCCCGTGCATAAGACCGAACATCAGCGCCGACACAACGAGCGCCACCGTGTCTCCCGCCGGGCGAAGCCCCTGCAAAATCACGCCGCGGAACAGCAGTTCTTCAAGCAGTGCGGGCATAAGCCCCACAGTGAGAATGTTGAGTAAAAGCACCGGAATGGTGCCGTCCTGCGTTTCGGGCATCTCCGCCGGGGTAATACCCACCGTTTCGAGAAACGACAAAATGTACGACCCCACTATGTTGGCAATCACCATCATTCCGAGGCCGAGAAACACCAGCGCCACACCAAACGACCCGTCGGTTTTTTGGTGCGGAAGAATGGTGACCGACTGTTTGCGGAACAGGAACCAGCCGATAAGCACCGGCACGCCCATATAAAACGTATATTCCGCAAGAGTCAGCAACATATACGGCACCATCCCCTGCTTTTCCAACATCAGGGAGATGGATACCTCTTGAAATTCGGTTAAAAGAAGACCAAGCGCCATATCGACAAACACCGACAAAAACTGCAATCCGACCGCAACGAGTAACACAATCCCCACCCGCTCGGCATTTTTGCGGATTTGTTTCTTTTCTTCCGCGGCATAATACGCCCGCATTTGGTCATACGTGGAAGCGTACACGGCACTCCCCTCCTTCGTTCACTATGTAAAAAACATACCCCATTCCCCGCAATCGGGAAAATCAAGTGTACATATCGAAAATCGTATCCGCAAGGCTGACGCCGAGGAACAGGCAGGCGATAGAAATCAAAATCGACAAACCGATACCGATGGCCGCCCAAATCAACGTGGCTTTGAAGTAGTTGGCACGGCTTTTATTGCCGCTTCCGAACGCCCACACAAACAGCATCACGATATTGACACAGGGAATCATCATAATGAGCATCGTCACCATCCAGTCGCCGACCGACATCGGTTCTTCCGCGTCGTAGCTCGGGGCGATATTCGGGACGTAGTTCGGGACAGTGGTGTTGCGGCGTTCATCCGGTGTGATGGGCGGAATATACGCATTGCCCGTGTAGTCGTTCACCGGAACAGATTGCGCCGCGGGCGGATTCACAAACGATTCAAACGGGTCGTCCGACGGGGTCGGGACGTTGTTCGACGGCGCGAACGGGTTTTGGTTTTGTTCCATTTTCATTTCCTCCTCAAAATTCATAAAAAGTAATGTTTAACGGAAACATTCCCACACGGCGCGGAAACGCTCCCATAAAAACCGCAG
>JAZRYM010000078.1:0-12544 GCA_045600765.1 Acutalibacteraceae bacterium
TTCATCGCATATCGTGCAGTCGCACGGCAACCGCGTTTTGGGCGCAAAATACCCCCTTGGCGCAATCGCGTGCCTAATCAATATACTACACCCTTGTCAAAATTGCAAGCGTTTTTTTGATTTTTTTCAAATTTTTTTGAAATTTTTTCGCGATATACCATATATAGTAAATTTTCCCGCAAAAACCACAAAAAACCCTTGCCGCGCGCGGGATTTTGATGTGATAAACGGCTACGCACAAAACGCGGTGTAGGGACCGGCGTTCCCGCGCGCACCTCTTCACTCTTCACTCTTCACTTTTCACTCTTCACTTTTCCGCACCAAACCCGTAGCGGCCTCTTGCCTCCCTCTGACGAGGGAGGTGGCAAAACCGTAGGTTTTGACGGAGGGAGAGAATGAATTTTGATAAAATCTTTGGTTTTTCTCTCCCTCAGTCTCGCTACCGCTCGACAGCTCCCTCGTCAGAGGGAGCCAAGCACATTATCCCCGATACAGAAGCGCGCCACACCCGTTGCCGAGCCGCACCCGCACACCCCGCGCGAACGCGGGCAACGCCCGCCCGTTTTCGCAAAAACGGAAAACCGCCACGCGGTTTTGTTCGCGCGGGTGTGCGGGTGCGACTCGGCGCGTGGTGGGTGCGGCAAACATAAAGCCGGGAGCCCCTTGTCCATTTGGTCAAAGGGCTCCCTTTATCGTTCACAAAATAAACAGAGTATTAAATTTACGCGCCCAATGCCGGGATAAGTCCCGCTAAATACTTGCGAAGTTGCAGAACGTCTTTCATGTTGACGAACGTATCGTTGTTCGTGTCGGAATTGGTCACGTTTATCGACACATCCATACCCGCAAGGAATTTCCGCACCGTCAGCACGTCTTTCATATTCACCGCGCCGTCGCCGTTCGCATCGCCGAGGAGGGTATCGGAAAACTGAGACGAACCGGTTTCGCTCGGGGTGCTTTGTGTTGATATTGGACGAACCTCGATGGTTCCATCGGAGTAGACAAGCACTATTTCTCCATTCTCATTGATATAGGTGCTTATCACCGTTTTTTGAGAACTCGGTTCGGTCACAGTGCTACTCGGCTCGCTTCCCGTCACCGTCGGATTCGTCACCGTCGAACTCGGCTCGGTTGCTGTCGAACTCGGCTGGGTTTTGGTCGTGCTCGGTTCGGTGGTCGTTGCAGTAGTAGTGGTGGTTTTCTTTGTGGTTGTCACTACTCTTTTTACCGTAAATGTTACGGAGTCGCTATTTGTCCACCATCGATCATTTGTGCCGTGAGGCAAACTATCATTGCACGCGGCAACATACGCAGAATACGTTCCCGCCGCAAGTCGAATGGTTGTAGTTTTTGGTTGTCCACTCAAAACTGCAACCGCATTTCCAGAAGTGTCAAATATTTTAAAATCATAACTTGTCGCATTTGTTGCAGCAGAAGATTTCAGCACAACGTCGTTATTGGCATCTGTAGCGGACACGCTCAACGTAGGCTTCGTGGGAATGCCCTTACACGTTTCGCACAAATCGTAGTATTTTGCGGAATCATAATCGATATATTCTTCACCGCAAGTGCTACACTTGTACACATCATAATGCGGATGCGACTTTAAAAACCATTGAAACACCCAGTTGTGCGTATGAGTGGTCGGGGTAGAAGAACCGCCAAAGTCCGGGTGAATATAATACACACTGGTATTAAAATTTCGACTCTTGAATTGTGCGTTTGCAAGCCCTTTTTCTCCACCATATTCTCCCTTGCTGTTAGTCTTTAAGTTTGTTTCAACCGTATAAACAGTGCTTCCGCTTACCGCATATACAAGACCAACATGCCCATCGCTTCCACTGTTCCACACGCCATTATATCCTTGGCAAGCAAAAATCGAACCCGGCGTAGGGTTTTTGTCCCGTGTCCAGCCACTCGGCAAAGCGTTCGATGTATACGCAGAGCCATTGCCCGTCGCATATCCCCCAACACCGAGATAATTGTAATACGCCTTGATCAAATCGACACATTGACAGCCGTATGCCCCGTCCACATCTTGCCACCACGCTTCATTTCCACGTGCTTTAATCCATTCCACCGCCTGAGATTGCGTGACACCGTTTGTAGATGCACTTGCCATGATTCCCGTACTGAAAAAAGGAATCCCGCAACATAAAATTGCGATTGTGGATAAAAATGCCAATACTTTTTTCATAAAAACTCCTCCCTCAAAACAATAAAATCCATCTTTGAGCCATCCGGTTTAATCTTTAACCTGGATGTTATATGTTTTTTTCACGTCCTCAATACAATTCGCACAGAAAAAGAGATACCCTTCTCCGTCAGATCGCTTGTATTCCCACACCCGTCTTGTTTCTCCACATTTAGAGCATCGATAACCGTCCACCACTCGCGTAAATTCAAGATAAAATCCGTTGTTGGATTTTTCGTCAACGCTTACACTTTTTGTTTCTCTTTTCTTTTTGTTGTTCGAGCCGGACTGTTGCGATCTCATCATCTCGGCAATATCTGTCGAGTTTTGAACCAGTTCGCCAAACCCCGCCAATAAAAGATAACCAAGCCAAGCCACAATAGCACCAACTATAAGGGTTACAGTAGCCAATATTGTTAAAACTTCACCATTGTATGCCTCGTCAGCTTTTACTCCCAAGAGAGTGGAGATAATAATCGTCGCAACGACATCGGTGACACAAAACGCTATCGCCAAATTTTTGATTTTTTCTCCGGAATTATTGTACATAAAAACTCCTCCTTGATTTTTTCCTCGAAACAGGACACACTAATTCTAACCTATTTTAGGTTAAATGTCAATACTCTGTTTCAGATTATTCTATGATAAGGGCAAGGGGGAATGTATATGTATCCGCGAATACGGGATTTGCGCGAGGATGCCGACTTAAACCAAACGCAGGTCGCCAAAATGCTCGGGATGTCCCAAACCGGCTATTCCAAATACGAAACCGGCGAAAACGATATCCCCACCGCCATTCTTATTAAGCTCGCCCGATTTTACGGTACCAGTATTGATTACCTTTTAGGCGAATGTTCTTCCAAAGCGCGCTATGAATAAACCCGTCACGGTTGTGTCCGTGACGGGTTTTTGTTTGTCGCAAAAACCCGCGGAGAAACATTTCTCCGCGGGTTTCAAAACAAAACTCATAATTTTTTGAACTTATCTCGGAACGACTTGCGTTTTTGGTAGTTGCGGTCGCCGGTCGTGCCCTCAAACTCCTGCAAAATGCGTTTTTGGTCGGCGGTCAGGTTTTTCGGCACTTCCACCACGAAGCGCACAATCTGGTCGCCGCGACCGCGGCCGTTTAAGTACGGAATCCCCTTGCCTTTCAGCCGCGCGGTATCGCCCGGTTGGGTGCCGTCTTTCACGGTAAAACTCTCTTTGCCGTCGAGGGTGGGAATTTCCACCTGCGCGCCGAGCGCCACCTGCGTAAAGGTGACGGGGAAATCGCACAGCACGTCATAGCCGCGCCGCTCAAACAACGGGTGCGGCCGCACCGCCACCTGCACCTGCAAATCGCCGGCAGGCCCGCCGTTTATGCCGACGTTGCCCTTGCCCGGGATGGTGAGCACCTGCCCGTCGTCGATGCCGGCGGGGATGTTAATACCCACCTTGTTCGACTTGCGCGCCTGCCCGCTTCCGGAGCACGCGCGGCAGGGGTTGTCGATGATTTTACCCGTTCCGCGGCACCGCGAACACGGACTTTGCGTTTGCATCACACCGAACGGCGTGCGCTGTTGCCGCGCTACCTGCCCACGTCCGCCGCAATCGGGACACGTTTTCGGTGCACTCCCCTTTGCCGCGCCCGAACCGCCGCACACGGAACACGCTTCCACCACGCGCACGTCCACCTGCTTTTTGCAGCCGAACGCCGCTTCGGCAAAGTCAATGACCACCTGCGTGCCCACGTCGCTGCCTGCCCGCGGCGCGTTCGGGTTCGCCCTGCGCGAGGCACCGCCGCCGAAGAAGGAGGAGAACAAATCGCCGAGGTCAATATCCACCCCGCCGAATCCGCCGCCCCAACCGCCGGCTCCGCCGCCCGCACCGAAGTTCGGGTCAACGCCGGCGTGACCGAATTGGTCATAGCGGGCTTTTTTGTCCTTATCCGACAGCACTTCATACGCTTCGTTCGCCTCTTTGAAATGCTTTTCCGCCTCGGCATCGCCGGGGTTTAGGTCGGGGTGATACTTTTTCGCCTGCTGACGGTAGGCTTTTTTAATTTCGTCGTCCGAAGCGCCCTTGGAAACGCCGAGCACCTCGTAATAATCGCGTTTTTCTGCCATAGTCAAGCCCTCAAAAGCGGCGGGTTTCCCCCGCCGCTTGGTTGTTTATTCGCTTAGTGCACTTCGCCGTTGTAGAACCCGTCCGCATCGGCACCGCCGGCGGCACCGTCGTCGCCCGCGGGCGCACCGTCGGCACCCTCCGCACCTTGCGGCGCGTTCGCCTGGTACACTTTGGCGGACACTTCGTAGAACGCTTTCATCAGTTCCTCGTTCGCGGCTTTAATCGCGTCGTAGTCGTCGCCTTTGAGTTTTTCTTTCAACTCGTCGATTTTGCCCTGCAAGGTGGTTTTGTCCGCCTCGTCGAGCTTGTCGCCCAGTTCCTCAATGGCTTGCTCGCATTGATACACCGCCTGGTCGCCCGCGTTGCGGGTATCGACGTTTTCGCGGTTTTTCTTGTC
The DNA here is from genome assembly GCA_045600765.1 of Acutalibacteraceae bacterium. Lineage (GTDB taxonomy): Bacteria > Bacillota > Clostridia > Oscillospirales > Acutalibacteraceae > RGIG426. The sequence goes on from JAZRYM010000078.1 coordinate 4,698, forward strand.
TTCCGCCGCATACTGCTCGGCATCTTTGACCGCTTTTTCCACGTCCTCTTTGGACATATTGGAGCTGGCGGTAATGGTGATGTGCTGTTCTTTGCCGGTGCCGAGGTCTTTGGCGGACACGTTCACGATACCGTTCGCGTCGATGTCGAACGTCACCTCAATCTGCGGAACGCCGCGGCGCGCGGGCGCAATACCGTCGAGGTGGAACATACCGAGCGATTTGTTGTCGCGCGCAAACTCGCGCTCGCCTTGCAGCACGTGGATTTCCACCGACGGCTGATTGTCCGCGGCGGTGGAGAAAATCTGGCTCTTTTTGGTCGGGATGGTGGTGTTGCGCTCAATGATGCGGGTCATCACGCCGCCCATCGTCTCAACACCGAGGGACAGCGGGGTGACGTCGAGGAGCAGAAGCCCTTTGACCTCGCCGCCGAGCACGCCGCCTTGCAGCGCGGCACCCATCGCGACACATTCGTCCGGGTTGATGCCTTTGAACGGTTCTTTGCCGGTAAATTTCTTCACCGCTTCCTGCACCGCCGGAATACGGGTCGAACCGCCGACAAGCAGCACTTTATCAATCTGCGAGGTAGACAAACCGCTGTCGGACAGCGCCTGTTTCATCGGGTCAAGCGTTTTGTTGACGAGGTCGGCGGTCAGTTCGTTGAACTTCGCGCGCGAGAGGGTCATATCGAGGTGTTTCGGGCCGTTTTGGTCGGCGGTGATGAACGGCAGGTTAATCTGCGTCGTCGTCATACCGGACAGGTCGATTTTGGCTTTTTCCGCCGCATCGCGCAGGCGGCCCACCGCCGAACGGTCGGCGGACAAATCGACACCCTGCTCCGCTTTGAATTCGCGGACGAGCCAATCGACGATTTTTTGGTTAATGTCGTCGCCGCCGAGGCGGTTGTTACCCGCGGTCGCAAGCACTTCCTGCACGCCGTCGCCCATCTCGATAATGGACACGTCGAAGGTGCCGCCGCCGAGGTCGTACACCATCACTTTTTGGTCGGTTTCCTTGTCGATGCCGTAGGCGAGCGCCGCGGCGGTCGGCTCGTTGATGATGCGTTTGACTTCCAGGCCGGCGATTTTGCCCGCGTCTTTGGTCGCCTGACGTTGCGGGTCGGTGAAATAGGCGGGCACGGTGATGACCGCTTCGGTCACGGTGTCGCCGAGATACGCCTCCGCATCCTCTTTCAGTTTGCGGAGAATCATCGCGGAAATCTGTTGCGGGGTAAAGGTGTCGCTGTCGATGGACACTTTGTAGTCGGAGCCCATTTCGCGTTTGATGGACGAGACGGTGCGGTCGGGGTTCGTGACCGCCTGCTGTTTCGCGGCGCGGCCGACGATACGCTCGCCGTCTTTCTTAAACGCCACCACCGACGGGGTGGTACGCGCTCCTTCCGGGTTCGGGATGACGACCGCTTCGCCGCCCTCAATGACCGACACGCACGAGTTGGTGGTGCCGAGGTCGATACCGATAATTTTTGCCATAGTGAATTACCTCTTTCTATTGTTAATATATATTGTATCCTTTATGGTATGCCGCCGTCAGTTGGCGACTTTGACAACGGCGGGACGAATGAGCCGCTCGCCGAATTTGTAGCCGTTTTGGAACACTTGCGTTACCGTGTCCGGCTCGACACCGTCGCCCGCGTCCTCGCGCTGAATGGCGTTGTGCCATTCGGGGTCGAACGGTTCGTTCAGCGGGCAAATCTCGGTCACGCCGATTTTCTCGAACGTGTCGTGCAGTTGCCGCACAATCATCTCAATGCCCTGCCGGTATTCCGGCCCGTCGGGCGCTTGACACGCGCGGTCTAAGTTGTCTAAAATCGGGAGCAGCGTTTCCAGCAAATCCGCTTTGGCAAATTGCCCGATATCCGTTTTTTCCTGCTCCGTGCGGCGCTTGTAGTTGGCGTATTCCGCGAGCATCCGCATATATTGCTCTTTTTGCGCCTCCAGCTCCGCTTTCAGCGTTTCTTCCGCGCTCGCTTCGGGCGCGGTCTCCTCCGTCACGGCGGCGGTTTCTTCCTCCGCCGGTTTCGGCTGTTTCTTTTCCTTGCTCAACGAGGTCACCTCTTATTCTTTCAAAAACTGGTCAAAGATATGCTCCATCGCCCGTGCGGTGTAGGCGAGGATGGGAATGGCGGTCGCGTAATTCATCCGTTGCGGGCCGATAAGCCCAATCGCGCCGTCCCCTTTCGGGACATAGCGGGTGACGATAAGGCTGGAACCGGAAAGTTCCGGACTTCCCGCCTCGCTTCCGAGCACCACCCGCATTCCGCCCGGGTGGGCGGCAAGCAATCGCGCAAGTTGCGTGCGCTGTGCCAGAAAATCCATCAGCCGGTGCGCCCGTTCGGGAGCGTACGCCGGGTTGCGCAACAAGTTGAGTTGCCCGCTTAGAAGCACCTGCGCGCGCTCCGACTCCTGCGTCAGTTCGTACAGCGCGGTGAGAACCGGCATACACGAAAATCCCTCGTCCCCGAGCGAAACGAGCAACCGTTGCATCTTCGGCAACGTCACGTCGGCGGTCGCTTTGCCCACAAACTCGTCACACAGAATCGTCGTCAACCGCTCGCACAGTTCGCCCGACACCGGCTCAAACAAGCGGCACACGCGGTGGTGTAATACCCCGAACCCGGTCATCAGCAAAAGCGATACCGCGAACGGCGACATGGGAATGACCTCCAACCGCCGAATGGCGACGCGGCTTTCCACCGGACTGGTCGTAATGGCGGCACAGCCCGTCTCCCTTGTGAGCAGTTGCGCCGCGGTGTCAATCAGTTCGTCCGGCCCGCCCGCGCGGTCAAGCGCATCGTCAATCTCGCGGCAAAGGGATTCGGACGGCGATTCCGGCTTCATCAACTTGTCGATGTAGAGCCGAAACGCTTTCGCGGTCGGCACCCGTCCGGCAGAGGCGTGCGGCTGTTCCAAATAACCGAGCAGACACAGCTCCGCCATTTCGTTGCGAATGGTGGCAGAGGACACGGCGTTGTCCATCTGTTCCATCAGCCATTTTGAGCCGACCGGCTCGCCCGTGCGAATGTACGCATCGGTCAAAAGCCCTAAAATCCGCTCTTTCCGCTCGCTCAGCGCCAACGTCCTCACTCCCCTTTCGTCACGCTCTCTTTTTTGTTAGCACTCGCACACGCCGAGTGCTAATTCCCTTATACGATACCACGAGAACGCCTCCTTGTCAAGGGAGAATTATGAAAGAAATGTGAATTTTGGGTGTTTTTTCGGTACATCCCCGCTACACCCACGGCAAAAAGGCGGAGAAAAAGAAAAAAGACGCCAAAGGCGCCTTTTTCAAATCCGGTTTCCTTACAAATTGTCCGTCCGGTCCATCACAATGGCGAGAGCGGCGAGGGGTGCTGTTTCGGTGCGGAGAATACGCGGACCGAGGGTGACGGCGACCGCACCCGCGGCGGTGAGCGCCTGCAATTCTTCCGGCGCAATGCCGCCCTCCGGCCCGACCACGAGCGACACGGCGGTGTCGGCGGGAGAGAGCACGCTTTTCAGCGGCACGCCGCCGCGTTCATAGCAGACGAGCGTTTTTCCGCCGTTCTGTTGCATTTTCGCCACCGCTTCCTTGAACGAAAGCGGAGCGGCGACGGTGGGTTTTATCCCGCGTTCGCTTTGTCCGGCGGCTTCGTCGGCGATTTTTTGAAAGCGCACCAACTTTTTGTCCGCTTTGTCGCCCGGTTTGGCGATACTGCGGCGCATTTCCACCGGCACGATTTCCGCCACGCCCAGCTCCACCGCTTTTTGGATGATTTGTTCCAATTTATCCCCTTTCGGGAATCCTTGATACAGCGTAACGCGGGTGTGCGGCTCGGAATGGCTGGCGCACACGGCATCCACCACGGCTTGCACCACGTCGCCGTCAAATCCCGTGATGTGGGCGGCGAGGTCGTGCCCCTGCCCGTCGCACAAGTCGAGCGGGTCGCCGACTTGAAAGCGCAACGAGCGGCGCGCGTGGGCGCTGTCTTCCGGCGAAAGGGCGACCGTGTCGCCGACCGATTTTCCCGCAAACGCGGGAGAGAAAAAGCGGGGCATTATGTCGCCTCCTTTGTAAGTTCCGCCACCACGTGGGCGGCAAGCAGTAATCCCGCCGCGCCGGGCACAAAACTAACGCTCGCGGGCGGTACACGTTCGCCGTTTTCGGCGGGTGTGCGGTGCGGCGGCTCTTTCGAGTACACCACCGGCAGGTGGGTGATGCCCACCGCTTTCAGTTCGCGCCGCATCACGCGGCACAGCGGGCAAACGGACGTGTTCGCGAGGTCGTCCACCACAAACCCCATCGGGTTTAACTTGTTGCCGCACCCCATCGCGCTGATAAGCGGGATGCGTTTTTCTTGACATTCGAGGGCGAGAGCGACTTTGGCGGGCACGTCGTCAATGGCATCCACCACAAAAGCGCATCCGTCGATAAGCCCTTGCCCCGCGGTCGCGGAATACATGGTGACGGCGGCGGTCACGTCGCAAGCGGGGTTAATATCCGCCACGCGGGCGGCGACCACCTCCGCTTTCGGCTTGCCGAGCGAGGAGACGGTGGCGCACAGTTGGCGGTTTAGGTTGGTGACGTCCACCGTGTCGCCGTCACAAAGGACGAGCGCGCCGACACCCGCGCGAGCGAGCGCTTCCGCCGCATAGGAGCCGACACCGCCAAGCCCGAACACCGCCACGCGGGCGGATTTCAGGCGTTTGACGGCAGGTGCGCCGAGCAGCGCTTCTTCCCGCGTGAGCCACGCGGACAAATCGGTTGTCATTCGTCATTCCTCCGTTTTGCACAGTACAAGAAAAGCCACGCCTCTCCCTTTTCGTTTACGAGAGGCGTTTTGGTTACACACTCAAACCGGGCGCGGTCGAGCGCCGCGGTTACGTCGCCCTCGCGCGCGGGTCGCATACAAAAGCAAAAGCGCCCGGCGGGAGCAAGCAAGCGCGCGGCGGTTTCACAAAGCCGCGGGAGCGCGTCGTCGCTCTCCTCCGTTCGCGCGGCGGCGCGAAGCGGGTTTGCGGAGCGTTTGCCGCTTCCCCGCTTAAAATACGGCGGGTTGCACGACACGAGCGAAAACGTGCCGGACAGCGGTTCCGGCAGAGCGTTCCAGTCGGCGCACGTCACCGTAATGCGGTCGGACAAGCCGTTTTCCGAAACGGAGCGCGCGGCGAGCGCCGCCGGTTCCGCTTCGCGTTCCACCGCGAGCACCGTGCGCGGCAAGCGGTTTTCCGCCGCCCACAAAAGGGGAATGACCCCGCTCCCCGTGCCGAGGTCGCAGGCAACGTCGGCGAAGTCGGGCGCACAAAAACGGGCGAGCGCGAGCGCATCCTGCCCGAAAGTCACCGCACCGTCCGTCAAGACAGACACGCGGTCAGAGAGCCATTCTCGTTTCATACATCCCCCAAAAAAGCAGAAAATCTCTCATAAAAGCAGAATTGCCGAACAACCTACGGTTGTTCGGCAATGGGCAGTTCATTAGTCCTCTTCCGGAGCACCGACCGGGCACACATCCGCGCAAGCACCGCAACCAATGCAGGTATCGGCGTCGATGACGTAGGTGTCATCGCCCTCGGAAATCGCGTTCACCGGGCAACCGTCCGCGCAAGCGCCGCATTTGACGCAAGCGTCCGTAATTTTGTAGGCCATTTGTAAGGCACCTCCTTCTGAAATCGCGAAAATCGACGGGTGTCGATTCCCGCCGCCACTATCATAACAGATTGAAATCGAAAATGCAAGTTATTCTTTATGTTCTCCGTTGTTTTTTTTGCCGCCGCCGCGATGATGGCGCCGTCTGCCACCGCGATGCGGCGGGCGACCGCCGTGTTTTTGGCGGTTTTCGCCGTCGGGCGTGCGGGTTTCACCGGCAAAAGGTTTCGCTTCCGCGGAGCCCTCGGCGTTGTCCGCCGCGGCGAACGCCACGTCGGGAATATCGGAAGAATAATCCTCACCGCCCGCGAAAAACGCATCCGCCTCGGTCACCACATTGTCGAGCGAGAACGGGTCTTCCTCTTTTTCGGGTTCGCGGATGACGGGCGCGCCGTCGCGGTTGAGCACCGTTACGTCGGCGAGTTTCATCGACACGGGCGGCGCATCGGGCGATTTTTGCAACCGCACTTTCAGCTTGCCGGTCAGCAGGCTGACGTCGGTGATAACGCCTTTGCCGTCAGCAGTGCTGACTTGCGTTCCGGGGCGCGGCATTTCGTGCCGCAGGAAATCGTAGGCATCCTGTTCGTATTTAAGACAGCAGAGCAAGCGCCCGCACGAGCCGGAAATTTTGGCGGGGTTCGGGGACAGCCCTTGTTCTTTCGCCATTTTGATGGAGACCGGCTGAAAATCGGACAAAAAGCGGGCGCAGCAGAACGGTTGCCCGCAAATGCCGAGGCCGCCCAAATATTTGGCTTCGTCGCGCACGCCGATTTGGCGCAGTTCAATGCGCGTGTGGAAGGTGGAAGCGAGGTCTTTGACCAGTTCGCGGAAATCCACCCGCCCGTCGGCGGTAAAGTAAAAGAGAATTTTCGAGCCGTCCAGCGTGTATTCCACGTCCACAAGTTTCATTTCGAGCTTGTGGTCGGCGATTTTTTGTTGGCAGGTGTGAAGCGCTTCTTCTTCGCGGGCACGGTTTTCCTCCGCACGGCGCATATCCTCCGCGCCGGCAAGGCGCAAAATGGGTTTGAGCGGCACTTGCAGTTCGGTTACGTCCGTTTCGCGGTTGCCGAACACCACGGTGCCCACTTCAATGCCGCGCGCGGTATCCACCACCACACGGTCGCCTTTTTTGTAGGTTTTGTCCGCCGCGTCAAACGAGTAGACTTTGCCCATATTCTTAAATTGCACTCCGACGGTTTGCGCCATAGTGAATTCCTCCTTTTTCTGCCGCGGTTACTTGCCCGCGGCCGCCCGCAATCGCGCACAAAACAGCGTAATCAGCAGGGTTTGGTTCATATTGTGATGCCGCGCGTCTTGAAGCGCATCCACCGCTTCAAGGCAACGCATCAGTTGGATTTCCGACAAGGTGCGTGCCAGCAGTTTTGCGCCCGCAACGGCGGGGGAAAGCCGCTTGGTAGCGGCGTTTTTGCGTAGGTGTAACGCATCGCGAAAGAGCGGACGAAGTCCCAACAGCACCGCATCGGTGAGGGCGGTGTCCTTTTCCATTTTGCCCGTCAGGCGAAGCAGGTGAATTTCGTCCGGCGCGACCAGCGCTTCGGCGATGTCGGCAATCAGCGCCGTCTGCTCGGCAAACGCGCCGCCTTGCAGACACGAAATCGTCGGGCCGAGGCACCCGTCAAAGGTGGTGAGCACGGCGGTCAGTTCGTCCGCCTTGGCATCGGGAAACTGCTTTTGCAAAAAAGGCAACCCCTCCGCCGCCGTCACGCCCGCCATCGGCAGGCACAGCGCGCGCGAGGTAATCGTTTCGAGCAGTTGCGACCGACTTTCGCAGGTGAGCACAAAGGAGACGTTTTTCGGCGGGTCTTCCAAAATGCGCAACAGCGCGTTTTGCGCCGCGACCGTCATACTCTGCGCGCAAAAGAGCAAAAACACGCGCCGTTCCGCCTCGTTCGGCTTCAAAAACGCCTGCTCGCGCAAGGTGCGAATTTCGTCGATATGAAACGAGCGAGCGCGGCTGTCGCCGCCGAACACGAGGATGTCGGGATGCGCCTCCGCCGCGGCTTTCTTGCACGCGGGACACACGCCGCACGGCTTATCGCCGTCGCTTTGGCAGACGGCGGCTTTGGCAATCAACTTCGCAAGCGTGCGCTTGCCGCACCCGTCGGGCCCTTCCAGAAGCACGGCGTGGGGAAAACGACCGGTGGCGTTAAAATCGGCGAGTTGCGCTTTGAGCGTGTCGTTGCCG
>JAZRYM010000079.1:0-17752 GCA_045600765.1 Acutalibacteraceae bacterium
TCTTCCGCGGTGGTGTTCACCTCGCAGAAAATGCGGAGCAGCGGTTCGGTGCCCGAAAAACGGGCAATCAGCCATTCGTCGTTTGCAAAATACACCTTGCACCCGTCTTCGTAACTGACGCGCTCGATGACTTTCGGGAACGCCGGAAGTTCTTTGTCTTCAAACAGCAATTTTTGCAATTCCGCTTTCCGTTCGGCGGGGAAACGATAATTTTGCTCGGTAATGGCGGTTTTGCCGAACTGTTCCTCCATTTCCTCAATCACGCCGGAGAGGGATTTCCCGGTCAACGCGAGCATTTCAAGCATCAGCGACGCGGCGTAGATGCCGTCTTTGCCGCGAATGTGTCCGCGCACCGTCAATCCGCCGGACGATTCGCCGCCGATAAGCGCGTCTTTCTCCTGCATTTTGGCGGAGATATGCTTAAATCCTACCGGCACTTCATAACACTCCTCGCCAAACGCCGCGGCGATTTTGTCGAGGGTATGTGTCGTTGCGATGTTACGCACCGCCGGCCCACGCCAACCCTTATATTTGAGCAGATAGTAGTAGAGCACGGTCAAAATCTGGTTCGGGTGGATGTAGGTGCCCTTTTCGTCGATAATGCCGAGACGGTCGGCATCGCCGTCGGTGGCAATGCCGATGTCCAACTGTTGTTCAGTCACCAATTTTTGCAGGTCAAAGAGCGTTCCCTCGTTCGGCGCGGGAAGTCGCCCGCCGAACAGCGCATCGTGGCCGGTGTGGATGGTGTCGCAGTTGCAACGGCAGGTATACAGTACCGTTTCGAGTGCGCGGCGCGATACACCGAACATCGGGTCAAGCGCGACGTTTAAGTGGCGTTCGCGAATAGCGGTGACGTTCACGCTGCGGAGAATGGAATCCACGTAAATATTCTGGGAATCAATCTCTTTCACAAGCCCGCGCGCTTTCGCGGTCTCATAGGGCAACACGTCGATGTCCTCGGGACGAATGGCGCGAATATACCGCTCCAAATCGCCCGTCACCTCTTCTACCGCATCCCGTCCGCCGGCGGTAAACAGTTTAATGCCGTTGTATTCCGCGGGGTTGTGCGAGGCAGTCACCGCCATCCCGTAGGCAAGCCCGAAATGCATCACCGTGAACATCACGAGCGGCGTGGGCGCCTCTTTGTCGAGCACACGGCAAAAAATGCCCTGCGCCGCCATCACTTCGCTAATCCATTGCGCCGCCTGCACCGACAAAAAACGGCGGTCATAGCCGACCACAAACCCGTTTTCGGTGACGTTTTCCTCTTTCATTTTTTGCGCCATCGCCGCCGCAATTAAGCGGATGTTGGCTTTGGTAAAGCCGTCACCGATAACCGCGCGCCAACCGCCTGTTCCGAATTGAATCATCCTTGTTCCCTCTGTTTCTCGTAGTGTTGTATGTGTTTTAGGAAAGTTCTGCCTTGCCGGTATACAGTTCGTAGTAGCGGCCCTTTTGTTCAAGCAATTCCTCGTGGGTGCCGCGTTCGATAATCACGCCTTTTTCCAGCACCATAATGGCGTTGGCGTTGCGCACGGTGGAAAGGCGGTGTGCAATGACAAAGGTGGTACGGTCGCGCATCAAACTGTCCATACCCTGCTCAATCAGCCGCTCGGTACGGGTATCGACCGAACTGGTCGCCTCGTCGAGCACCAAAATGGGCGCATAGCTAATCGCCGCACGGGCAATGTTTAACAGTTGCCGTTGCCCTTGCGACAGGTTGGCGCCGTCCCCTTCCAGCACGGTGTCGTAGCCGTTTTCCAGTTTCATAATAAAGGAGTGTGCGCTCGCGGTTTTGGCGGCGCGTTCCACCTCTTCGTCGGTCGCATCCAATCGCCCATAGCGGATGTTCTCCCGCACCGTGCCGGTAAAGAGGTGGGTGTCTTGGAGCACCACGGCGATGTGTTTGCGCAGTTCCGCACGCGGAAATTTGCGAATGTCGATGCCGTCAATGGTGATTTCGCCCTCGTCAATATCGTAAAACCGATTGAGGAGGTTGGTAATGGTCGTTTTGCCCGCGCCGGTCGAACCGACAAGCGCGATTTTTTGACCGGGTTTCGCGTAAAAGGACACGTCGTTCAAAATGCGGTGTTCCGGGCGATAACCGAAGCAAACGTGATTGAGATGCACGTCGGCGCGGTGCCCTTCGAGCGGCACCGCATCCTCCGCATCCGGGCGTTCGGGCGGCATATCCATAATCTGGAACACCCGCTCCGCACCGGCAAGCGCGGCGAAAATCGTGCCCATTTGTTGCGAAATCGTGTTAATCGGTTGCGAAAAATGGCGCGAGTAGTTGGCAAACACAGTCAACCCGCCGGGAGTCAGCGCGTTTTTCACCATCAAAATGCCGCCCACACCGAGGGTAACGGCGTAAGAAATTTGCGACGTGTTGCCCATAATCGGGCCCATAATTCCGCCGTAGAACTGCGCTTTGAACTGTTTATCGCGCAAATCGTCGTTGAGCAGGGCAAACTCCTCCACGCAGGTGTCCTCGTGGTTGAAAATCTTGATGACTTTTTGCCCTGCCACCGTCTCTTCCAAATAACCGTTGACCGCGCCGAGCGCCTTTTGCTGACCCGAATAGTACTTACGGCTGAGTTTCGCAATGGTCGTGCCGCCTTTGGCAAACACCGGCACAAACAGCACGGTGATAAGGGTCAGTTTCCAGTTGGTGGTCACCATAAAGGTGAAGGTGCCGATAAGCGTAATCAAACCCGAAACGATGTTCACAAGGGTGTTATTGAGCATCATATCAATGTTGTCCACGTCATTCGTGAAGCGGCTCATCACCTCGCCCGTCGGGTGATTGTCAAAAAAGCGGACGGACAAGCGGTCTAACTTACAAAAGAGGTCGTTGCGGATTTTTTCGGTCGCGCCCTGCGAGGTAGCAAGCATCAGTCGCGCTTGCAAGTAGGTGGTAAGCGCTCCCACCGCGTACACGGCAGACAGCACGATAAGCGCCGCCACAAGGTACGCCAGCACTTCGGCGAATTTCTGGTCGCCGACAAGGTTTTCGATAAACGCCGCGTGGCGGAATTTTTCAATCACCCCGTCCGCAAGCGATGCCAGCGCGCCGTCCGCACCGGTATCCTGCACCAAATTCGGGCTGACGGCGTTTGCCAAGCGATTGATGATGGGAAGCAGAAAATACGACCCGCAAAGGGAGGTCACCGTCGAAAAGAGCATACAGAAAAACACGAAAAACAAGTGCAAGCGATAGGATTTCAGATAGGAGAACAAACGCCCAATCGTTTGACGGGTGTTTTGCGGTTTGCCGCCGCCCATAATACGCGGGCCGCCGCGTCCGCCGAATCCGCCGCCGCGCTTTTTCTCCGCGCCGGCCTTGCCGCTGTACTGCTCGCGCAGTTCGTCAAGCGTTCTCGCCGCCATCGCTCACACCCCCTTTCCGGTCGTTTTGCGAGGTGTAAATCTCGCGGTAAGCCTCGTTGCTTTCAAGCAGTTGCTCGTGGTTGCCGATGCCGGTGACTTTTCCGTCATCCATCACGAAAATCACGTCCGCTTCCTGCACCGAACTAATCCGCTGAGCAATAATGATTTTGGTCGAACCTTGCAGTTCCGTTGCAAACGCTTCACGGATTTTGGCTTCGGTCGCCGAGTCCACCGCCGACGTGCTGTCGTCCAAAATGAGGATTTTCGGCTTTTTAAGCAGCGCCCGCGCGATACACAGCCGCTGTTTTTGCCCGCCGGACACGTTCACACCGCCCTGCTCCAAATTTAAGTCGTACCCCTCTTCAAATTCGGTGATAAACCCGTGCGCCTGGGCATATTCCGCGGCACGGCGAATATCCTCCTCGGTGGCGTTTTCGTCGCCCCAAAGGAGGTTTTCTTCAATGCTGCCGGAAAAAAGCACGTTCTTTTGCAGTACCATTCCCACGCCCTCGCGCAGGTTGTAGAGCGAATAGTCGCGCACGTCCACACCATCCACCAACACGTGCCCTTCGTCCACGTCGTAAAGGCGCGGAATCATCGACACAAGGGTGGTTTTCCCGCAACCGGTAGAACCGATAATGCCCACCGTCTGCCCCGCTTCAATGGTCACGTTGATGTCATCAAGCACTTTGTCGGGACTGTTTTTGTAATAGCGGAAACTGACGTTTTTGAACTCCACTTTGCCGTCCGTCACCGTTTTATCGGGGAATTTCGCGTCGATGTCGGTCAGGTCAATGCGCTCGTCCAGCACCTCGCAAATACGCTTGCCCGAAGCAATCGCACGGGAACTGAACATAAACATCACTCCCGTCATCATCAGCGAGATGAGAATTTGCATAATGTAGGTCGTAAAGGCGGACAAGTCGCCGATGGGCATATTGCCGGCAAGCACAAATTTGCCGCCGAACCAAAGCACCGCGATGGTGGCAATGTTTGTAAACACCGTCATCACGGGAACGATGAAAATCATCACCCGCATCGCGTACAAGCCGGACTCTTTCAATTCGCGGTTGGCTTTGCCGAATTTTTCTTCCTCAAAATCCTCCCGCACAAACGATTTCACCACGCGCACGTTGGTCACGCTCTCTTGCACGTTGGAGTTCAGTTTATCCACCTTGCGCTGCATCGCGGCAAAGCGCGGAAAACCGGTGCGGATAATCAATATCATCGTGACAACGAGCAGCGGTATCACCACCGCCAGCACCACCGACAGCGAGGGGTTGAGCAAAATCGCCATAATGAGTGCGCCGATAAGCATACCCGGCGCGCGCAGGCACATTCGAAGCAGCATATTGATAAAATTCTGCAACTGTTGCACGTCGTTTGTCAGGCGCGTAACGAGCGAGCCGGTGCTGAATTTATCAATGTTGGCAAAGGAGAATTTCTCCACCTTTTGGTACACGTCGCGGCGCACGTCCGCCGCAAAGTTGACCGACGCTTTCGCGCCGAACCACGCGCCGCCGACACCGCCCGCCATCATCAAAATCGCGGTGAGCAGCATCAGCGCCATAATGCCGAAACTGCCGGAAACCGTCAACGTTCCCGCTTCGGCGAGGTTAATCAGTTTCGCCAAAAATTTCGGCATCAGCACCTCGCCGATGACCTCTACAATCATACAAAGCGGGCCGAGTATAAAATACGTCCGATACGGACGCACATAGGGAAACCATCGTTTCATACCGTTCCTTCTTTCCTCCGAAACACAACCAAACGGTTGCCAATCTTTCACAAACACTTTCAAACAGTCATTATATCAAAAAAAAGACACTCTTTCAAGAGGTAAAATTGAAAGAATGTCTTTTTTGTTTTCTTTTTGGTTTTATTCGCCTTTATCGCTTTTGCTTTTCGCTTTTTTACGCATCTTCTTTTCTCTCGCGGGAAGTTCTTTTTGTATATGCTCTCCCGTTTCCTCGTCAATGGAAGCGAGGTTGTAGTAGTCGAAAGTACTTTGCGAAAGACCTTTTTTCTCTAACCTTGCGTTGCCCGCTCTACGCAAGAACGCGTAAATCACCGCGAACAGCGGCACCGCGCACACCATCCCGACAAAGCCGAAAAGTCCGCCACCGACCAGCAAGGCAAGAATGACCCAAAAACTGCCGATACCGATTTTGCTTCCGAGAAGCGCCGGGCCGATGATGTTGCCGTCCACCTGCTGTAACACGAGGGTAAACGCGATGAAAATCAGACATTTCACCGGGTCAACAATCAAGATGAGCAGGGCGCTCGGAATGGCACCGATAAACGGGCCGAAGAACGGGACGATGTTGGTCACGCCCACAATCACCGAAATCAGTTCGGGGTACGGCATACCGAGAAGCAGCATCGCGATATAGTTGATGATACCGATAATCACGCCGTCAATGAGGCGCGCGGTGATAAACCCGCCGAACATATCGTAGGTAAAGGACGCGCCTTTGACGATTTCGTTGGCGGTACGTTTCGAAAACAGGCAGTAAACCGCTTTTTTGCATTGCGCAAGAAAACTCTCTTTCGAGGCAAGCAGGTACACGGTAATGACCACGCCGACAATCACGTCAAACACGACGCCGATGACGTTGACAAGACCCGCCGTCACCGTCACCACAATATCGTCCACCCGCGGCAACAAGCCGTTTTGGAGCCAATCGAGCGCACCGTTATACACCGCGTTGACCGTTCCGAGCAACTGCGTTTCCAGCGCCGAATCGGAGGTGACCCATTTTTCAAGGCGAGTGAGCGCCGCTTCCAAGTAACCGGGCACCGCCACAATGACCGTTTCAATGCTCTTGTACGTTTGGGGAATAATCAGCCACACAACGGCGCTGACCACCGAAATACCGAACAGAAGCGAAAACGTCACGCTGAATCCGCGTGCCAATTGCGGCGCACGTCCCGGATTCTTTTTCAACATACGACGGGACAGCGGTACAAACCAGCGCTCCTCCGTCCAGTTGCAAATCGGTGCCAACAAAAAGGCGAACACCAGACCGTAAATGAGCGGGTCAAGCACACGAATCACCTTTTTTAACCCCGAGAACAACAGATTCCAGTCGGTGACAATCCAGTAAAACAGCAGAATACACACCGCGACCAAAAAGGTCGTAACACCGGCGCGCAGGTACTTTTTATCCCAGTGGAATTTCACGGTCTCCCCTCCTTTTTGCAAGATAGAATTGTCTATACAAATTCAGCATAGCATAGTTTTTCCGATTTTTCAAGTTTTTTTCATCAAAAATCGAACAACGTCATTTGACTGCTCTTCGGCAGGTTGCCGAGCGCGCCCATCGCGTCCAACATTTCCACCACCGATTTGGACACGCCGCCGCGCGCTTGCATATCGTCTTGCGAGAAGAACGGTTCTTCGTCCCGCGCGGTCATCAACCCGCGGGCGGCGGATTCGCCGACACCTTTTACGGCGATAAACGGCATCCGCACCGCGCCGTCTTCTATCAAGAACTTGGTCGCGTGGGACTTATACAAATCCACCGGCAAGAACTTGACACCGCGTTTCAGCGCCTCGTAAGCCACCTGCATCGAATCGGCGGTACTTTTCTCTTTGGCGGAAGCCTCGCGGTTATTGCGCACGTCGCCGATAAACCGTTTGACCGCCGCCGCACCGTTCGACACCAGCGCCGCGTCAAAATCCTCGCACCGCACGGTGAAGTAAGCGGCGTAGTATTCCGCCGGCATATACACCTTAAACCACGCCACGCGAAGCATCGCGATAAGGTAGGCGGCGGCGTGCGCTTTCGGGAACATATACATAATCTTCTGGCAACTCTCGATGTACCATTCGGGCACATCGTGTTCCCGCATCGCGGCGCACATTTCCTCCCATTGTTCGGGTTTGATTTTGTGCTTCGCCACCATACCCTTACGGACTTTTTCCATAATGTTAAACGCCATCGACGGGTCTACCCCTTTGTGCATAAGGTAGACCATAATGCTGTCGCGCGTGCCGATTACGGTGGAAATGGTGCACGTTCCCGCTTTGATGAGGTCTTGCGCGTTGCCCGCCCACACGTCGGTACCGTGGGACAAGCCGGAAATTTGGATGAGGTCGGTAAAGCAAGTCGGACGGCATTCAAGCAGCATTTGGGTCACGAGCGGCGTTCCCATTTCGGGAAGCGACAGCGTACCCGTCGGCCAATCGATGTCCTCTTTTGTTACGCCGAGCGGTTCGGGACTTGTAAAGAGTTTATACACGTTCGGGTCTGCCATCGGCACGTCTTTCACCGATTTGCCGGTAAACTCCTCCAAGTACTTATACATCGTCGGCACCACGTGCCCGAGGTTATCCAGTTTCAGAATGGTATCGTGGATGGAGTGGAAGTCGAAGTGGGTCGTTAAAATGCCCGAATCGGTCTTGTCGGCGGGGTGCTGAATGGGCGTAAAATCCTCCGCATCAAACTCGTCCGGCACAACCACCATACCGCCGGGGTGCTGGCCCGTCGTCTTTTTCACGCCGGTGCAACCGACCGTCAAGCGGTTGATTTCGGCATTATTGAAGTCGGCGTTGCGCTCATCGGCGTATTTGCGGGCGTAACCGTAGGCGTTTTTATCCGCCAACGTGCTGATGGTGCCTGCCTTAAACACGTGGTTTTTCGCAAACAGCGACTCGGTGTAGCGGTGCACCTCCGTCTGATACTCCGACGCGAAGTTTAAGTCAATATCCGGCGTTTTGTCGCCCTTGAACCCAAGGAACGTCTCAAACGGGATTTCGTGCCCGTCCTGTTTGAGCGGCGTACCGCATTGCGGGCAATTTTTGTTCGGCAGGTCAAACCCGCTTCCCACCGACCCGTCGGTGATAAACTCGCTGTAATGGCATTGCGGGCAGACGTAGTGCGGCGACAGCGGGTTTACCTCGGAAATACCCGCCATACTGGCGACAAACGACGAGCCGACCGACCCACGCGAGCCGACCAAATAGCCGTTTTTCTCCGAATAGGCAACCAGCTTTTGCGCAATCATATACAGCACCGCAAACCCGTTGCTCACAATCGCATCCAGTTCGCGGTCGAGCCGCTCGCGCACAATATCGGGAAGCGGGTCACCGTAAATTTCCCGCGCGCGCTCGTTGGTAATGCGGATTAAATCCTCGTCCGCACCGTCCATGTGCGGCGGATAGTTGCCGAGCGGAATGGGACGTAATTCCTCCATCGCCTCAGCGAGTTTGCGCGGGTTTTCAATAACGATTTCGCGCGCTTTTTCGTCGCTCAGGTAGGAAAACTCTTTCAACATCTCGTCGGTGGTGCGGAAGTAGAGCGGTGCTTGGTTGTCCGCATCCTCATACCCCTGCCCCGCCTGCAAAATGGCACGAAACACGCTATCCTCTTTTTTGAGGTAGTGCACGTCGCCCGTGGCACACACGGGAATATTCAACTTTTCGCCCAGTTTGATAACCGTTTTGTTGAATTCAATAAGCCCTTGCTCGTCCTTGCAAATAGGCGGAATCGTCTCCCCTTTACGCACCGACGGGCGCAACATAAAGGCGTTGTTGCCGAGCGGTTGCACCTCCAAAAAGTCGTAGAACGAGGCAATATTGCACAGTTCGCCCCACGGTTTTCCCTCCACAATGGCGCGGAACAGTTCTCCCTGCTCGCACGCACTGCCGATAAGCAACCCTTCGCGATGCTTCATCAGTTGACTTTTCGGGATACGCGGACGGCGGTGGAACGCCTCTGTATGGGAATAGGTGACCAACTGATAGAGGTTTTTCAGCCCCGTTTGGTTTTTGGCAAACAAAATCATATGGTACGGGTGCGCGGATTTCACGTCCACGCCCGCCGCCTTGTCGTTGATTTCCGCCACGCGCGACAGCCCTTTCACCTCGGTCATCTCCTCCACCATTTTGGCGTAGATAAGCCCGAGTTCGCGTGCATCGTCACACGCGCGGTGGTGTTCAAAGGGCGGCAAGCGAAGCGACTCTGCCACCGTGTCTAATTTGTGGTTTTTCAGGTGCGGGAACAGCGCTCGACTGATGGCCACCGTGTCGATAGATGTAAAGGGATAGTCCTTGCCAAGCCGCGTGGCGGCGGCGCGGACGAAACCCGTGTCAAACGCGGCATTGTGCGCCACAAGTATCCGCGTGTTACCGCAAAACGCATAGAACCTGTCAAGGGCTTCCCCTTCACGGGGTGCACCCGCCACCATCGTGTCGTTGATGCCGGTCAGTTCGGTGATTTTTGCCGGAATGGGACGTTCGGGGTCCACAAAGGTGTCAAACTC
Organism: Acutalibacteraceae bacterium; assembly: GCA_045600765.1. Classification (GTDB taxonomy): domain Bacteria; phylum Bacillota; class Clostridia; order Oscillospirales; family Acutalibacteraceae; genus RGIG426. The sequence goes on from JAZRYM010000079.1 coordinate 9,658, forward strand.
CTCCACAATCTCGCCGTTTTTGAGCCGCACCGCACCGATTTCGATGATGCGGTCGTTTTGCGCCGACAACCCGGTGGTTTCGAGGTCAAACACAATCACCTCGTCGGTCAAATCGGCATCGGCATCGCCCACCACCGCGTGCACGGCATCGTTGACAAAATACGCCTCAACGCCGTAGAGAATTTTTATGGGTTTGCCCTTTTCCGCCCATTTGGCGGCGGTATTCATCGCATCGGGAAAGGACTGCACCACGCCGTGGTCGGTAATGGCGATTGCCGGGTGTCCCCACGCGGCGGCGCGGTTGACGAGGTCGGTCGCTTCCACCACCGAGTCCATCATCGACATCTTGGTATGCGCGTGCAGTTCCACCCGCTTTTCGGGTGCGTTGTCCTTTTCTTCCGTTTTTTTCACAAGCGCGATTTCACGCGGACTTAAAATATTATCCTTGGCAAACGCGTCATAGGCATATTCGCCGGTTACAAGAATACACGTTCCCTCTTTGACGTCACCCAGTTTTTCAATCACGTCCGCTTCGCGGGCAAAGCGAAACCACTTCGACACCGTAAGCGAACCGGTATGGTCGTAGATGTCAAAGGTATATTGGACACTCTCGCCCGAACGACTTTCGCGCGAATCAACCCGCACCACTTCGCCCCAGACGGTATAGCGCCCGTTGTCCGGCTCAATCGATTCAATCGGCTCGGGTGTGCCGGGCGCTTTTTTGCCCATGAGCACAGTCGGGTCGGCAAAGGAGACGGGAAGCCCTTTCGGAAGAGGCTTTTTCGCGCGCGTTTCGGGTTGCCAGACGCGACGCGTTTTTTCCTCTTTCACCGTAGGCGTGGGCGGCGGCGCAATCACCGGTTTTTCGGGCGGCGGCACCGCATCCATCAGCGCGCGGTAATAGTCCCCGTCCGTGTCCACCTGCTCGTCGCCGGAAAACGCCACGTGCACCCGCATTCCGAACAAATCGGTCATCGCCTGCTCAATAGCGCGGTCGGTTTTGGTCGTCATCAACACGTTGCACCCGCCGTGTTGCAGTTGCACACACAGCGTTCCCTCCGACAGCGTAACCGCCGCGCCGTCGAGTGTGCCGTTGACCGCGCGGTTGCGGCGTTTAACGAATTCCACCACGGTGGCAAACGCCTCCTCGGTAAAGGAGCCGTCGGGATAACGCGGCAAAATCTCCGCCGCCGAAAGCGCCAGCGTCATTTTTACCCATTCCTCCGCCGCCGCAATCTGCTCAAACGGCACAAACGCGGGCAACTCCATCTGCAACTGCATCGTTTTCTTCGCCCGGTCAACCGACATATGGGTGATGTCACCGTTCCCCACCACATCGCAAATTGCTTCGGGTGGGCAGTCGCCGATATATCTTCCAAATGTTAAAAAAAACGTAACTCCGTTCATATCTTACAATTCCTTTTTACAGCATTACTTTCCGCTTTACAGCCATTCAATTTCTTTCATCAAACGGTCAACCGCATCCTTTTCGTCCACGGTACACACAATTTCTCCTTTGCGGAAAATGACCGCTTTGCCGTCACCGCCGGCAAGTCCGACATCCGCTTCGCGCGCTTCACCCGGGCCGTTGACCACACACCCCATCACCGCGACGGTAATCGGTTTGTGAACGGATTGCAAGCGCGCTTCCACCTCGGTCGCCATTCCGACAAGGTCAACGGCGGTGCGACCGCACGTCGGGCAGGAGACGAGTTTCGGCTCGTCGTTTCGTAGCCCGCACGCCTCCAAAATGGTTTTGCCCGCTTTGACCTCCTCCGCCGTGTCCGCCGTCAGCGAAACGCGCAGCGTGTCGCCGATACCGTCAAGCAACAGCGACCCGATGCCCACCGCCGATTTCACGGTACCGCGGTAGGCGGTGCCCGTCTCGGTTACGCCGAGGTGAAGCGGGTAGTCACACGCCACCGCCGTCAAGCGGTAGGCGTTCACCATTGTCGGCACATGGGACGATTTAATGGACAGCACAATGTCGTGAAAATCGAATTTTTCAAGCAACCCCGCGTGGTACAGCGCGCTGTCGCGCAATGCCTCGGCGGTCGGGTGGCCGTATTTCGCCAAAATGCTCTTTTCAAGCGAGCCGGAGTTGACCCCGATACGAATGGGAATGTTCTTCGCGCGGCACGCATCCGCCACCGCTTTTACGCGGTCATCCCCGCCGATATTGCCGGGGTTTAAGCGGATTTTATCCACTCCCGCCGCCACCGAGTCGAGCGCCAAGCGGTAGTCAAAATGAATATCCGCCACCAGCGGAATGGAAATCGCTTCTTTAATGGCGGGAATAAGCGCTACCGCCTCTTTATTCGGAATGGCGACGCGCAAAATCTCGCAACCCGCCTGCTCCAACCGTTTTGCCTGCGCGACATTGCCGGCGATATCCGCCGCCGGCACGTTCAGCATCGACTGCACGCTGACGCGCGCGCCGCCGCCGATTTGCACGTTGCCCGCCATCACGGCACGGCTGTTTCGTCTCTCACTCATTGCGTTCACCCTTTTCCTTTCGTCTTGCACAAATCCGCAAGCACACAGTTGCCGCATTTCGGACTGCGGGCGACACACATATCTCGCCCGAACATCACCAGACGGTGGCAAAAATCGTTGCTTTCGCACGGTTCAACGACCGCTTTCAGTTGCCGTTCCACCACGGCGGGATTTTGGCTGTCACACAGCCCGAGGCGGTTCGTGATACGGATACAATGGGTATCCGCCACAATCGCCGGTTTTTTGTAAATATCCCCGACGATGAGGTTGGCGGTTTTGCGCCCCACACCGGAGAGGGTCACAAGCGCTTCCACCGTGTCGGGAACAATCCCGCCGAAAGTGTCGAGCAGCGCGCGGCTCATATACACCAAATCTTTCGCTTTCCCGCGGAAAAACCCGCAAGAGTGAATGTACGGCTCTACTTCCGCCGGTTCCGCCGCCGCCATCGCTTCGGGTGTCGGAAACCGCTCAAACAGCGCGGGAGTCACCAAATTGACCCGTGCATCGGTGCATTGCGCGGAAAGGCGAGTCGCCACAAGCAGTTGCCACGGGTCGGCGTATTGCAGGGAGCATACCGCTTGCGGATAGAGCGTTTTTAAGCGGTTGACCGCCTCGCTTGCCCGTTGTTTTTTGGTCATCGGCACTCCCTCCCGTTCCGTTTCAAAATGCAAAATCATTGTACCATTTTCTCCGCCGTTTTGCAACCGTCTTCCCCGCTTTTTTTCTATACAATTCGTAAATGCGACATTTTGCGTACACCTCTTGAAAAACGGGAAAGATTGTGGTATACTGGATATATTCTGAAAGGAGGTTGCGTATGGCTGTTTTTGAGGGAAGTCTCTATTCCGAAACCCTGCAAATGCAAACGGGTGTCACCGTCATTTTCCCCGAAGGAAGCGCGGCAACCCCGCTGAAAGACGGCACCTTTCCCGTGTTGTACCTGCTTCACGGGTTGGAGGACGACCACACCTGCTGGTTACATCGCACCCGCCTCGACTCGTACGTGCGGGGCAAAAACTTGGTGGTCGTGATGCCGGAGGTGCAACGCAGTTTTTATACCGATATGGCGCACGGTCTGCCCTACTTCACCTATATTACAAAAGACCTCCCGCGTATGATAAAACAACTGTTCCGCGTGACCGACGACCCGCGCCACACCTACATTGCCGGATTGTCCATGGGCGGCTACGGCGCGCTCAAATGTGCGTTGCGGTGCCCGAACGCCTATGCGGCGGCGGGTAGTTTTTCCGGCGCGGTGGATTTGCGGCAAGAGGTGGAAGACCCGTCGCACAGCCCGTTTCTCCCCGGTGAAGCGTTCGGCATTTGCGGCGAACGCCTTACGGCGGAAGACGACCTCTTGATGCTCACCGCCAAAGCGGGCAAAGAGCATACCCCGTTGCCGCCGCTGTATCTCACCTGCGGACTGTCCGACCCGTTGTATGATGCGAACAAACGCCTGCGCGCTCAAATGGATTTTCTTAAAATCCCCTACGCCTACGAGGAATGGGCAGGCGCGCACAACTGGGAATTTTGGGACAAATCCATTGAACGCTTTTTGCGGTTCATTCTTCCCGAGCAATAATCCCACATCGAAACAGAAAGGAGGCGGCGCAGTTGAAAGCTCCGCTTGCCGACCGGTTGCGTCCGAGCACGCTCGACGACGTTGTCGGTCAGCCCCATCTTCTCGGCGACGGCAAAGCCCTGCGCCGCATCATCGAATCGAATCACATCCCGAACCTGATTTTTTACGGGCCGTCCGGCGTGGGCAAAACCACCATCGCCCGCATTATTGCGGAACGGACGGATATGCGCCTGCATAAACTCAACGGCACGTCCGCTTCCACCGCCGACATCAAAGCCGTGGTGGAAGAAACGCAGACACTTGCCGGCGCGGGCGGGATTTTGCTCTACTTGGACGAAATTCAATATTTCAACAAAAAGCAACAGCAAACCCTGCTCGAACACATCGAAAACGGCGACATCACCCTCATCGCCTCCACCACCGAAAACCCCTATTTTTACGTATACAGCGCGATTTTGAGCCGCGCCACCGTGTTTGAATTCAAAGCGGTAGAGCCGGAAGAGGTAGAACCCGCCATCAAGCGCGGTTTCTCCTTTTTGGAGCAGGAAGAGGGCAGTTCCATCACCGTGGAAGACGGCGTGTGCGCCTATATCGCCTCCGCGTGCGGCGGCGATGTGCGCAAAGCGCTTAACGCGGTGGAACTGTGCGCTTTAACCGCCGCGCTCGAAGCGGACGGCTCGCGCACCGTCACGCTGGAACTCGCCACACAGCTGGCGCAAAAAAACGCCCTGCGCTATGACCGCGCGGGCGATGAACATTACGACATTATTTCCGCCTACCAAAAATCCATGCGCGGGTCCGACCCGAACGCGGCGCTCCACTATCTCGCGCGCCTGCTCGAAGCGGGCGACTTGCCCTCCGCGTGCCGGCGATTGCTCGTGTGCGCGGCGGAGGACGTGGGACTCGCCTACCCGCAGATTTTGCCCATCGTCAATGCGGCGGTGGATATGGCGTTGCAGCTCGGCTTGCCCGAAGCCCGCATTCCGCTTGCGGATGCGGTGGTGCTTGTCGCAACGGCACCGAAATCAAACGCGGTGTATTGCGGCATCAATCAGGCGATGCGCGACGTACAGGCGGGTAAAGCCGGGCCCATTCCCCGCCAACTGCAAAACAAGCATTGCGACGGCGAAGACCGCGAGCAAAAAGGGCAATTTTACCTCTATCCTCACGATTTTCCCCATCATTGGACGAAACAGCAATACCTGCCCGATAACTTGAAAGACACGGTATATTACACCCCGGGCGACAATAAAAACGAAGCCGCTTTTGCGGAGTATTGGAAAAAAATCAAAAGCGAAACGTAAAAGAACCTCGACACCGTTGGTGTCGAGGTTCTTTTTGTCTTCTTTTATCTTACTTTACATCTAAGTAATTGTACTTTTGCTGCCACAAAATGTTGCCTTTCCAGTCCACGCAAGTGGCGAAAACGGGCGGGTTTTTCTGGGCATACACGATTTTGAACGGCGCATACTCCTCGGTGAAATTGTACGGCACGGGATACGCAAGCGAATAGGACGTGTTGTAAGTGTAATCCACGCGCGCATCAAGCAACCCGTCGGCATCGTTGTAGAGGTGACTTTTCAGGTTGCCCGCCGCGTCGTATTCAAACACCTCATCCCCCACGATTTCGCCGTCCGAGCCGTACCGCTTGATTTTTTCGGTGTTGCCCGCTTTGTTGTAGGTATACGTCGCGTAACCGTAGGAAAATCCGTCATCGGCAAAGGTTTCTTCTTTCACAAGACGTTTTTTGTCGTCATAGGAATACATCACCTTGCCGTCCGCGGTGCCCTTGCTGTCAAAACTGCGTTCCGCCATACACAAACCCGCTTCGTTGTAGTCGTATTCCACACGACGAAGGGTGTCTCCGTCCTCATCGGTGCGCACCACCGCCACAAGGCGACCCGCCGCATTGTAGGAGGCGGCGCTCACCACCTTAGAGGCGGACGAAACGTCCGTATAGACCCGCAAAATCTCCCGCTGTTTGCTGTCGTAGGTATACTCTCTTTTCCAAAGGAGCGTGTCGTCCGGCAAGCGGTCGGTCATCAGGGTCAAACACCCGTTTTTGTCGTAGGTGTAAAAGTTGATTTCAAAATTCGTGCCATCCTCGTCATAGCGGTAAATCGAGCGCAGACTTTTTTTCGTATACACCGGCTGTTTGCCGTTGATTTTGTCCAAAATGCCCACCAAATACTGCCGCAAAATGAGCACGTCTTTCATATTCACGGTACCGTCGCCGTTGCAGTCGCCGAGCGTTTTGGAAATCTTCACGCTCTCTCCCGACAAATACTTGCGTTCGGTCAACACGTCTTTCAGATTGACGACGCCATCCTCGTTCGCATCACCATAGAGAAGATCTCCCGCCGATGCCGCAAACGGTGTCAAACAGAGCACCACCGCCAAAAACAGCGCCAAAATGTGTTTTTTCAAGGAAATCCCTCCTTTTTCGATACATTCCAATTATATCCCAAGCAAAACCCAAAGTCAAGAAAAAGTGGCTCTCATCCTGCCGGATGAGAGCCACAAAATTTTACCAGGTAGGTTATTTGGTAATCTGGAACTGACCGTTCGTATACAAAACCGAGTTGAGACCGGTATCGAGATAGTAACGGTTGACTTTCAAGGTGTTCTGGCTGATATCAAACACCGCATACGATGCTTCATAGCCGACTTCCGCATCGCGGAGAACCGTATTAATACGGTTTCTGAAACCGACATTCACATCTTGGGTGTTGGTGTTCAGTTTACCTTTGTTGCCGCCTTTTAAGTCAGCGCCGAGACCGGAACCGCCGTTTTGCATATAAATGGTGCCGGACGGACTCGTGTAGCAGTCCACGCCGCCGGTTTTAGTCGGCACATCCGCCGTCTTCGCACCGCCTTTGAGCGGATAGGATGTGTAATAACTCTCGTTCACGTGCGCGCTGACAACCAAGTCCACTTTATTATCGTCGATGATTTGCAAAAGCTTTTGACGGTCGCTGCTTTCCGCAAGCGTGTCTTTATTCACGCCGAGGTCGCGGTCGGTGGTGCAATACAGCGAGAAGTGCAGGAAGAGAACTTTCCATTTCTTCGTGGTGGAAGCAAGGTCATTGCTGAGCCAGTTGAGTTGCGCGGTATCCAAACTGCCGTTGTGCCCACTATCCAACACCACAAAGTGTGCATCGCCGTAGTCGTAGGAATAATAGTCGTTAGCGTCACCGGTGCCGGTCGTCGTGTTGTTCATAAACTTCTGCACCTTGTTGGCATCGTGGTTGCCGTTGGCGATAAACCACGGGTGGCTGGCAAACAGCGAGCCCGCCGCGCCGGTATTCTTGTTGTTACCGCCGTTCATCACGTTCCGCCACACGGTGATAGAGCCTTGACCCTCATCACTGCAATACACAAAGTCACCGCCGCTTACCAGGAACTGCGCGTTCGGAGCTTTCTGGAACGCTTTGTTGAACAGCGCATTGACACCGACATATCCCAAACTCTCGAAGCAAGAAGGCTGGGTATCCGCCGTGTAGATAAAGGAGAAATCGCTAATCGTCTGCGAACGGGTGGTAAAGGTGTAAATCGGGCTGTATGTGCCAAGCATGGTATCTCCGACACGGTAGGAATAGGTCTTGCCGAAATCAAGGCCGTCGATATTCGCTTTGTAGATATACGTCGTAACACCGTTTACCACATCTCCCCGCGCTTCGTAGGTGTGCGTGAACGTGTAGTCGGTCGGGCTGTAATTTTGGTACTCGCAGTTATTCGTATCCACAATTTCTTTGATGGAAGTGCCGGAAATGCTTCTCGCGGAAGCGAAGGAAGCGTCGCCGGTCGCCGTGCCCTCTACGATTTGAACAATCGGCGCAGTAAGTTTTGTGAAGCTGTGGAAATTCAAGCCGTATTCCGTACACGCTTTATCGGAATAGGTCAACGTCACGAGGTCATAATTTTCGGTACCCTCCACCTCAATCGGCGTGTAGGAAGTGGGCTCGGTGGTCGCCTGCGAACCGCCCGTCTGCGAACCGCCGGTCGGGTCGGTGCCAC
>JAZRYM010000080.1:0-2267 GCA_045600765.1 Acutalibacteraceae bacterium
TGAAAGCGGTATCGGACGGGCTTGCGGACGGCGCCAAAGGGTTTTATGCCGAGCTGCAAGATGCCGGGCTTGCCTGCCTTACGGTGGCGGACAAGATTATGGATACATTGTAAAAAAGGGGAGAGAGTATGCTCGATTTACCGCATTATTCGTGGTTTTTCAACAAACAGGGAAACTACGTAACAACCAACGTCTATACCGGCTCGCTCGGAACGGACCCGAAAAGCGGGTGTGTCAACCGCACCACCTTTTTTTACAAGATTTTCGTGACTCACGAAAACGGCGAGGCAACGGCAACTTGTGCAGAATGTGGATGGACGACACCGTGGAATCAGGGGAACGAGGAATTGTGTCGTTTTACCGAGACGTTCTCCGGCGACGAAGCGGGACTTACCGAAGCCGCCGTGTTTGTAGAGGAAAAGTTTTCCTCTACCGACCCCAATAAGTGACCGATAAAACAAAATCGTGCGTAAAGTCATTTGACTTTACGCACGATTTTCATTTGAGCCGCAGATATTTTTCTTTTGTCGCTTTTCCGCCGCGGATGTGCCGTTCGGCTTTGTTGACAAGGAGCACTTGCCGTACCTGACCGTAAAGCCAAGGATTGACGGTTTGCAGGCGGTCGGAAACGTCTTTATGTACGGTGCTTTTGCTGATATGAAACTTCTTGGCGGCGGCACGAACGGTGGCGTTGTTTTCAAGGATGTATTCACCGAGTTCGACCGCGCGCTCTTCCACAACTCCTTTCATACGCGCGTCACTCTCCTTACTGTTTTAGAATGTATGCGGGAGAACGACGAATTATGCAAAAAAATCTTGTCAAATCGCACAATCGATATTGACAAAACAAAAGACGTATTGTATACTATAACCATAAATGGTTGAACTATGCTCTTTTTGGGCATTTTTCTCTCACAATTACTTTCATTTCAGAAAGGATGAAGGCAGTGAAACGTATGAAAAAGAGCCTTGCCTGGCTGTGCGCTGTGGTATTGATGCTCTCGTGCCTCGGGGCATTGGAGGTTTCGGCGCGTCCGAAACTGCAAACCCTTGCGCCTGCGGGGCAGAACCTCATCATCAACGGCGATTTTGAGGATGAGGCGGAAATTGCACGCTATGCGAAAGGCGACCCCATCGACGTGCCGCAAACGTGGACACTCATCGAATCGGCGATTACCACCGCGGCGGCGAGCAGCGGCAAATACGGCTTGGAGCTTCGCCCGGGTGTGGATGCGACCTCCAAGGCGGTGTTTGACCTTGTGCACTTTGCGCTGGCTCCGAACTCCACCTATGTTGTCAAGGCGGACGTGAAGAGCGACGGCAAAGTGAAGCCGGACGTGAACTTTAACGTCAGCAACAACCACGCTGCGGAAATTGGGACGAGCGGCGGTAATGTGTCCGCCTCTACCACTTCGTGGCAGATGGGCGCGACCTTGCTGACCATCAAAACCAACGCGGACTACGTGTATGGCAGTTTGGAACTGTCCATTTACAAAGGTACCGCCGGCGTGTGCTATGTGGATAACGTCACCATCATTGCAAACGGCAACGAGTGGTGCCCGACTCCCGAAGGCAACGTGACCTTGCCGCGTGACGAGAACGGGAACTTGTACTCCAAGACGAATCCTTATCACGATGACTTTAACGGCACCACCCTCGACCTGAACAAATGGCTTGTTTCCGCGACTGCGTGGGGCGGCGACAACGGCGGTTTGGCGGCGGCGAACTTGGCGATGGTGACCGAGGACGGCCGCACTTGCGTGCGCTTTGAGTCGCACGGCGACAAGTACGAGGGCAACGTCAAAGGTTCGGGTGGCGTGATTAAGCGCGTCGGTGCAGGTATCGTAACCCGTCCGTATTTCGCTTCCGGCGAATACGAAGTGGTCGCGAAAATCGAAAACACGCTCGGTGTGTGCCGCGCGTTCTGGTCGTTCAGCTACATCGGCTATATGCCGGGCGATGCCGAATTCTTCCAAGACGATGCGACTACCCCGAACAACCTGCGCGGTAACGTGCGTAATACCGAAATCGACTGGGAATTCCCGTCGGCGTACAACGACAACCGCCCGGACGATGAGATTACCCTGAACATTCTCCGCTCCAACTGCTGGGGCGGCAAACGCCCGGGCGAGGGCGGCGAGTTCTCCCGCCGTTCCAACCCGGATAATAACCCGACCCTCTGTATCGCCGACGGTCAGTTCCACACCTTCACCTATGTGTGGTGCGCGGTGGACGATACGGAAGACCCGTACAAATCCAACGCGTAT
>JAZRYM010000081.1:0-7045 GCA_045600765.1 Acutalibacteraceae bacterium
CACGATGTTGTCGGGTTTAGCCAATCGCCGCCATACTCTGTTCGAGCAGGGCGAGTTTTTCCTCCAAGCGGGCGGCTTGCTCGCGCGCACCGTTGACCACCGCTTCGGGCGCTTTGTCGGTAAATGCCGAATTTGCCAAACGCGCATGGACACCGTCCAGTTGCTTTTTGACCGTTTCCATTTCTTTTTGCAGGCGTTTTTTCTCCTGCTCGGCATCCACCAGTTCCGCGAGCGGGATTTTAATGGTCGCGTCAGGGGTCACGATGCTGACCGCACCGGCGACGTCAAAACTCTCGCCCACGTTCACGTCGGTCGCAAACGCCAAACGGTTCATAAACGCGGCACCCGTTTTGAAGGTGTCGGCAAACGCGGTTTCGATGAACAACTCCGTCTTTTTGGACGGCGGCACATTCATTTCGGCGCGGCGGTTGCGGATGGCGCGGATGGCTTCCATCAGGCGTTCCATTTCTTTTTCTTCCACTGTAAAGGCAAGTGCCTTGTCATACGTCGGCCACTCGGCGCGCATCAGCGTGTCGCCCTCGTGCGGGAGCGACTGCCAAATTTCCTCCGTAATAAACGGCATAAACGGGTGGAGCAGTTTGAGCATCGCCGTCATCACGTACACAAGCACGCGGCAGACGTTCTCTTTATCCTCGCCCTGCAAGCGGTTTTTGCACAGTTCGATGTACCAGTCGCAGAAATCATCCCAAATGAAGTCGTACAGTTTCTGCACCGCCATACCGAGTTCAAATTTTTCGAGGTTATCGGTCACCGCTTTGGTCAGCGTGTTCAGTTTCGACAAAATCCACTTGTCTTCGAGGGTCAGCGTATCGGGCAGAGTGAGCGCCGTCTCATCGCCGAGGTTCATACGGATAAAGCGGGCGGCGTTCCAAATCTTGTTCGCAAAATTGCGGGAAGATTCCACTTTTTCCTGCATAAAGCGCATATCGTTTCCGGGGCTGTTACCCGTCGCGAGCATAAAGCGCAGCGCATCCGCGCCGTACTCCTCGATAATTTCGAGCGGGTCAATGCCGTTGCCGAGCGATTTGGACATTTTGCGCCCTTTGGAATCGCGGACAAGACCGTGGATAAACACGGTGTCAAACGGCGCTTTGCCGGTATACGCAAGGCCGGAGAACATCATTCGCACCACCCAGAAGAAGATGATGTCGTAGCCGGTCACCATCGTGTGGGTGGGATAGAAATAGTCGTATTCGGGCGTTTTGTCCGGCCAACCCATCGTGGAGAAGGGCCACAGCGCGGACGAGAACCAGGTGTCAAGCGTGTCCTCATCTTGTTGCAGGTGGTCGCACCCGCAGTGCGGGCAGGTGGTCGGGTCTTCGCGGGTCACAATCGTTTCGCCGCAATCCGGGCAATACCACGCGGGGATGCGGTGACCCCACCACAGTTGGCGGGAAATGCACCAGTCGCGGATATTTTCCAGCCAGTGGAAATACACCTTTTCAAAGCGTTCCGGCACGAATTTGGTCTGACCGGATTTGACCGCTTCAATGGCAGGTTTCGCCAGTTCGTCCATCTTCACAAACCATTGGAGCGACACGCGCGGTTCCACCACGGTGTGGCAACGGTAGCAATGCCCGACGTTGTGTTTCATCGGCTCGATTTTCACGACGTAACCGCCCGCTTCGAGGTCGTCCATAATGGCTTTGCGGCAATCGAGAATGGTCATTCCCTCGTACTTGCCGGCAAGTTCGTTCATGTGCCCGTCCTCGGTGGTGACGGTGATGACTTCAAGGTTGTGGCGCAAGCCCACCTCAAAGTCGTTCGGGTCGTGTGCCGGGGTGATTTTCACCACGCCGGTACCGAAATCCATCTCGACGTATTCGTCGGCGATAATCGGAATTTCCTTGTTGACAATCGGCAAAATCACGTTTTTGCCCACAATGGCTTTGTAGCGTTCATCCTCCGGATGCACCGCCACGGCGGTATCGCCGAGCAGCGTTTCCGGACGGGTGGTAGCGAGTTCCAAATAGCCGTTGCCGTCCGCCAGCGGGTAGCGCAGGTGGTAGAAAAACGCATCCAAATCCTCATACTCCACCTCGGCGTCCGAGATAGAGGTCAGGCAGTGCGGGCACCAGTTGATGATGCGCTCACCGCGGTAGATTTTACCCTCTTCATACAGGCGCACAAACACCTCGCGCACCGCTTTGGAACAGCCTTCGTCCATCGTGAAGCGCTCGCGCTCCCAGTCGCAGGACGAGCCCATTTTCCGCAGTTGCGACACAATGCGGCTGCCGTACTGTTCGCGCCATTTCCACGCGCGTTCGAGGAATTTTTCGCGCCCGAGGTCGTCTTTCGTCAGCCCCTCTTTTTTCATCGATTCCACGATTTTCGCCTCGGTGGCGATGGAAGCGTGGTCGGTGCCGGGCATCCACAACGCCTCATATCCCTGCATCCGACGGAAGCGGATGAGAATATCCTGCAACGTGTTGTCGAGCGCGTGACCCATGTGCAGTTGCCCCGTAATGTTCGGAGGCGGCATCACAATGGTGTACGGCTTCTTGTCTTTATTTACCTCGGCGTGGAAATAGCCGTTCGACTCCCAAAAGTCGTAAATGCGGTTTTCCACCTCGCGGGGATCGTAAGTTTTTGCTAATTCTCGCTCCATAATCGGTCGAGCCTCCCTTGTTTTTCGCGTAAGTTTCGCATATATGGTGAATTATAGACCATTTTGTGAAAAAAAGCAACCAAAAATTTTATTTTTCTCTTTCCTTTTGCGAAAAAGGGTGTTATAATGGCAGACGAAATGAACAAAGAAAGGATGCTCTTTATGAAATACGTGGTACTTTTGTGCGACGGAATGGCGGATTACCCCGTTCCCGAACTGAATAACCAAACCCCGATGGAAGCCGCGAACAAACCGACGATGGATGCCCTCGCCGCCAAAGCGGAACTGGGACTTATGCAGACGGTGCCCGACGGAATGCCCGCCGGAAGCGACGTCGCCAACCTCTCGGTTGTCGGCTACAACCCCGCCGACTGCTACTCCGGCCGTTCCCCTCTGGAAGCCGCCAACATCGGTGTCGATATGGCGGACGATGACGTGGCGCTTCGCTGCAACCTCGTCACCTTGTCGGACGAGCCGGTGTACGCCGAAAAACGGATGGTGGACTACTGCGGCGGCGATATTTCCACCGCCGAGGCGGACGAACTCGTGAAAGCGTTGCAAGCCGCGTTCGGCGGCGGCGAATTTGATTTTTATACCGGCACGGCGTACCGCCATTGCCTGATTTGGCACGGCGGCAAGACAGAGCTCGGCAAAATCACCCCGCCGCACGACATCAGCAACCGCGTGGTCGGCGACTATCTCCCGAATGACCCCGCCGCCGCGAAATTGAAAGAGATGATGGAAAAGAGCGTGGCGGTGCTGACCAATCACCCCGTCAACGTCGCGCGCCGCGAAAAGGGCTTGTCCCCCGCCACCTCGGCGTGGTTTTGGGGTCAGGGTTCCCGTCCCGCGCTTCAAAATTTCAAGGAGAAATACGGACTTTCCGGCGCGATGATTTCCGCTGTGGACTTGCTCAAAGGCATCGGCAAACTCGCCGGAATGAAAGTCTACAACGTCGAGGGCGCGACCGGGTATATCGACACGAACTTTGCGGGCAAGGCGAACGCCGCTATCGATGCGCTGAAATCCGGGTGCGACTACGTGTATATCCACGTGGAAGCGCCGGACGAATGCGGTCACCGCGGCGAAATCCAAAACAAGCCCCGCTCCATTGAACTGATTGACGAGCAAATTCTCGCCCCGCTCCTCGCCTTTTTGCGCGACAGCGGCGACGACTTTGCCCTGCTCATTTGCCCCGACCACCCGACACCGCTTTCCATTCGCACCCACGTGGCGGACTGCGTGCCCTATCTGCTGTACCGCAGTAACGCCGAGGTGCCAAGCGGTGCCGACCGCTTCACCGAACAGACCGCAAAAGACGCCGGACATTTCTTGCCACGCGCCTGCGATATGCTCAACAAGATGTTAAATCCCTAATCACTAAGGAGATGTCTCTTATGTACAAACGTGTATTAACCATTCAGGACGTGTCGTGCGTCGGTCAATGTTCGCTGACGGTGGCATTGCCCATTCTGTCCGCCTGCGGGCTGGAAACGGCGGTCATTCCGTCCGCCGTGCTGTCCACCCACACCGCAGGGTTCTCCGGCTACACCTTCCGCGACCTTACGGAAGATATGCCCGCCATCCTCGCCCATTGGGAAAAAGAAAATCTGACCTTTGATTCCCTCTACACCGGCTACCTCGGCAGTACGGAGCAAATCGACTACGTGAAAGCCATCGCCAAAAGCCGCTTGAAAGCGGGCGGTCGGCTCATCGTTGACCCCGCCATGGCGGACAACGGCAAGCTCTACCCCGCGTTTGATACGGCGTATGTGGACGCGATGAAAACCCTCTGCGCCGAAGCGGACGTGTTGCTTCCGAACATCACCGAAGCCTGCTTTTTGACCGATTTTGAGTATAAAGAGACGTATGACGAAGCGTATATCCTCGCGCTGTGCAAAGCGCTCTATGCGCTGTGCGGCAAAGAGGTCGTACTCACCGGCGTGGGCTACGAAGCGGGCGCCACCGGCGTTGTCACCTTTGACGGCGCCGATTTGCAGTATTATAAACACCGCAAAATTGCCAACGGATGCCACGGCACGGGCGACGTGTACGCCTCCGCCTTTGTGGGCGCGCTCGAAAACGACCAGTCACTTTACAACGCCGCGAAAACCGCCGCCGATTACACTCTGCGCTGCATCGAATACACGCAGGGCGACGAAAGCCATTGGTACGGCGTGAAATTCGAGCCGGTGCTGAAAGAACTCATCGAAATGCTGTAAAACCGCAAAAAAGCAAAGAAAAAAGACGGGCCTTCCCGTCTTTTTTTGTTTTATGGGTGGCGGCGTATAACGAAAGAAAATTCTTTACAAATATTTTCGAGCGTGCTATACTGTGCTTGCGACATAACTTTATATCTCGTACTGTGCAAGTGTGCGTTTTTGTCTTTTGGCAAAAATGCATACTCCTTTTTCGCATACTTGTATAGTACGTGGAAGTTGTGTCGCAGCAATCGGAGTTGTGCGTTTTTCGGTGCGTGGCTTCGGCTGCGCACTTTTTTATTTTGGAGGAAATGAGGATGGAAAACAAAAAGAAAACGACGGGTTACCCGTCCATAGACAAACCGTGGCTGAAATATTACACCGAGGAAGCAATCAACGCCCCTCTGCCGGAGTGCACGATTTTTGAATATATGTATGAAAACAACAAGGAGTATCCCGAGGACATCGCCTTATTGTATTTCAACCGCAAGATTTCCTACGGCGAACTGTTCCAAAATATCGACAAGACTGCAAAAGCGTTTACGAAAATCGGCGTAAAAAAAGGCGATATTGTCACCGTCGCCATGCCGAGTATGCCGGAGGCACTTTACTGCGTATACGCCCTTAACCGTCTCGGTGCCGTTGCCAATATGATTCACCCGCTCGCGAGCGAAAATGAAATCTGTCATTATCTGAACGAAGTAAAAAGCACCGTTTTCGTAATGTTTACGGGAACGTATGAACTCATCAAAAACGCTCTTGACAAAACAAGCGTAAAAAAAGCCGTTGTTGCTTCCCCGGCGGACTCGCTGTCTGCTCCCGTCCGTTTTCTTTACAACCTCAAAAACAAAGAGCCGAAATTCGGTGCGGATTCCGTCTTTCAATCGTGGAGTGATTTTATTAAGGTGGGCAAAGGTGTGACCGTAAACTATGAAAGCCACGACCCGAACGAAATGGCGGTCATTTCCCATACCGGTGGTACAACCGGCGAGCCGAAAGGCGTGATGTGTTCGGATAAGAATATCAACGCGGTCATTTGGCAAGTTGGGAAAGGGATGCCTCATACACGGCAAGAGCGGCTTTTAGTAGTTTTGCCGCCGTTTGTTAATTATAGCTTAGTAAACAGTTGTTTTGAACCTTTGGCTCTCGGACTAATAGCAGTTCTCATTCCTGATTATCAGCCACAACAATTTGATAAGTATATCAAAAAGTATAGTCCCAATCACATTAACTCTATCCCTGCTTATTGTGAAGCGATGCTATCAAATGAAAAACTCAAATCAATGGATCTTTCTTGCCTGAAATACTATTTCTATGGCGGAGACAGTCTTCCCGAAAAGAAAGAGGAAGAAATCAACAATTTCCTTTTGTCAAGAGGAGCAAAACTGCCTTTGGGTAAAGGGCTTGGCAGTACAGAATTAGTTAGTAGTGCGACTGCAACATATCCTGATTGTAATTACTTAGGAAGTGCGGGAATTCCTCTCGTAAAAATGAATTGCAAAATCGTAGAACCCGATACGATGAATGAGTTGTCATTCAATCAAGAGGGCGAATTGTGTTTCACGGGTCCGTCATTAATGCTCGGTTATTACGAAAAGCCGGAAGCCACCAATGCAGTCGTAAAAATCCACGACGACGGCAACCGTTGGCTTCATACGGGTGACCTCGGACACATTACCGAAGACGGTATTATCTACGTCACGGGCAGAATTAAGCGCATTATTATGACCAAAGGCAATGACGGGCAGGCAACAAAAATGTTTCCCGACAGAATGGAAAAAGCTGTTCTTGAGCATCCTGCGGTCAGTCTTTGCTGTGTCATCGGTGTGGCGGATGAAAAACGAATCCACTACCCGAAAGCAGTTATCGTGCTGAACAGCGGGTTTGAAAAGAGCGATGCGACAACCGCCGAAATTCTTGCTTTATGCAAAGAAAAATTGCCCGATTATATGGTGCCGGAAATCATCGAATACCGCGATGACCTGCCCCGTACAAGCCGCGGCAAAGTCGATTACCGCGCGTTGGAACAAGAAGCGGAAAACGCATAAGCAAACAGCCCCTCACGGTCGTGAGGGGCTTTGTTTTTGAATTCTGATAAAACCCGTGGCGGTTTTGTAGGGCAAGGCCTTGGTCTTGCCGCCGTCGGTCGGTGCGGAATTCTAAAACGGCAGGAGCAAGCCCCTGCCCTACAACGCACGCCGAGAGTGTGCGGGAA
>JAZRYM010000082.1:0-15186 GCA_045600765.1 Acutalibacteraceae bacterium
AAACGGGCAATAATGTCGGGAATATCGTTGTCCGGCACCGGCGCGCGTTTATCGTCAAGCGAAAGTCCGTCCGCTTGCATATCGTAAAACCACACGTTATCCGTGCCGCCGTATCCGGTTTTGGTGAAAATCAAAATACCGGTCGAAACGCCGGCATACGGCTTAAACACGCCGGACGGCATCGAGATAACCGCTTCCAAACGGTTGTTTTCAATCAGTTCTTTGCGGATGGCTTTGTGCGCGGCGGACGAGCCGAACAACACGCCATCGGGAACGATGCAGGCGCACCTGCCGCCCGTGCGGAGCATCCGCAAAAAGAGCGCCAAAAACAGAAGCTCGGTCTTTTTGGTTTTGCAGACTTTCAGCAAATCCGCGGAAACGGTATCCGCATCCAAGCTGCCCTTAAACGGTGGGTTGGCAAGAATCAGCGAATATTTTTCCTTGTCGGCGTTCTGGTCGGACAAACTGTCGCGGTATTCGATATAGGGGTTGTCCACACCGTGGGTCATCATATTCATCGCACCGATACGCAACATAGTGCGGTCCATATCGTAGCCGTGGAACATATGGTTCATGTAGTGATCTTTTTTGATTTTGTCAAAAAAGATTTCTTCTTTGCGGTTTTCCTTTAAGTATTCGCCGGCGGCAACCAAAAAGCCCGACGTACCGCAAGCCGGATCGCAGATGACCTCGTCGGCTTTCGGCTGCATCAGTTCCACCATCATTTTGATAATGTGGCGCGGAGTGCGAAATTGTCCGTTTAAGCCGGATTGCGCGATTTTTGAGAGAAGATATTCGTAGGTATCGCCGCGCACGTCCGCCGATTGGGATTCGTTCATCAGCGCATAGATAGAATCCAGCGCATCCACCACTTTCGAGAGCAGCAGCGGCGTGGGCAGTTTGAAAATCGCATCGTCCATATACTTGGAATACGCGCTGTTTTTGTCGCCGTGAAGGTTTTTGATAAACGGAAACACCCAGTCCTGCATCACGGTGTACATTTTGCCGGCAGGCATATCGTGGAACACGCTCCATTTGAGTTGCTTACCCTCAACGGTGCGCTCGCCAATTTGCACCTCGTCCGCAAAGATGCTCTGATAAGGAAGCCCGAGCATTGACGCTTCTTTGGCACGGAGATTGTCGCTGTCATCCAAGTCGTGGATAAACATAAGATAGGTAATCTGTTCGATTACATCAAGCGGGTTGACAAGACCGCCTGCCGCAAAGACATCCCACAAACTGTCGATTTTATTTTTCAATTCACCGGTAATCATCGTTAAGTCTCCTTTGTTTCAATGGTGTTCAGACGAAAAGATAGAATTCTCCACCTTGATTATCCCACAAGCCGCGTCCCATAAAACGGACACAGTTTAGGAATTCCACACGTAAGATGTGTGTCGTCCGCCGCTGATTTTCAAAATCTCCCCGTTTTTCAGCATATCGGCCAGCGCACGCTGCACGGTGGCTTGGCTGACATCGGGGCATTGCTCCATAATTTCCGCTTTTGTGATTTTTCCAAGATGGTTTCGGATAACCTCGCGCACGCGGTCGGGTTTTGACATTTTTTTCGCCGTCAGCAGTTTCACCCGATCGGCAAAATCACGATACGCCGCGAGGATAACTTCCAGCAGATAGGTAACAAACGGCGCATAGTCGTTTTCTTCCTCGTGCCAGCCGGTCGAGCTTTCCAACAGTACTTCGTAGTAGGTTTCTTTCGTGTCGGAAATCAGTTTTTCGTTACTGATATATTTTCCCACATAATACCCGGCGCGGTAAAGCAACAACAGCGTAAGCAACCGGCTCATTCTTCCGTTTCCGTCGTTAAACGGGTGAATGCACAAAAAGTCTAAAATGAAAATCGGAATAAGAATCAGCGGATCCATTTCCCCGCTGTTGACGGCTTTGTCAAATGCATCGCACAGAGCATTTATCGCCGTCGGCGTTTCCCAAGCCGCTACCGGTTGAAACCGAACGCTCTTGGTTCCGTCCGCGCGTTCTTCCCCAATGATATTGTCGGAGTTTTTGTAACTACCGCCGATGGACTTCCCGCTGAATTTGTACAAATCCCGATGTAACTGCAAAATATAGTTGGGGCGAAGCGGAATATACTCGTGGTTCTCGTGGATGATTGCCAAAACATCACGGTAGCCGGCGATTTCTTTTTCGCTACGATTGCGAGGCATCGTCTTTTCGTGAACAATCTGCTTGAGCCGCGCTTCGGTAGTAATAATCCCCTCGATTTGGTTGGACGCCTCGGTACTTTGCACCTTGGCAATTTCAAGCAAGTTCACAAGGACATCCTTTTGCGCTTCAAGTATCGGGTTTTGATTGCCTTTGTACTCGTGAATTTGAGTAATGCAACTCACGATATCCGGCGTAAGCAGTTTGTCATATTCTTTTTTGAAATCAAATGTTCTCATTTCGTCGCTCCATTCGTTTGCTCAACAAAGACATTTTTACGGATATAGTATACCTCAAATTTACGCTTTTGTCAATTTAATTTACTCATTTTTCGAAAAATGAGTAAATTGCAACAAACAAAAAAACACCCCATCCCTCGGATTGCTCCGAGAGATGGGGTTTGATTTTACCTATAAATCCGCTCGCTGTTGACAATCTCTGTTGCCGACATTTGCGGCGGTGTTGTAGGGCAACGCGTGCGACCGCCGCCCGCACCGCTGTATGCGGTAACTGCGGTGTCGCCGCCATCATACACCGTAAAAGAAAAAGGGCTTTTTTACGGTATTTCAAAAAAAGCGGGTTTGGGTTGCACTTTTGCAATGAATATGCTATATTGAGAAGTAAGGATTTTCCTCCGACGTAACCTTTTCTCGTGCGGCGGAGTATTATGGGTGAACCCCAAAAACGAAAAGCATTCAAAAAGGAGAGTTGATTATGGGATTTGGACCGACCGGCTACGAAAACAAACCGTTTGCCGAAATGAGCGAGCAGGAAAAACAAGCGTATGGAGAAAAGAGAGACGACCTTCTGTCGAGGTTGTCCGGCGGAGCAACCGAGCCCGCTGATATGAAAAAACTGCTTGACGAGGCCTGCGAGTATGGAATGCTCTATCATCCGGACGGCAGAGAAGTGACCAAAAACGAAGTGGAAAATATGACGTTGGTTAAACAGGGAATGGCCGACGCCGTTTCCAAACTCATCATCGCGAACCACGACCCGATGGACAACTCCACCTTCTACCATCCGATGACCGTAATGGGTGATACGATTACGATGGACTGGTATAAACGCCTGACCGATTTAGAGTTGCTCGAGAAAAAGCAAGAGTTCCTCCTCGACAATCGCAACAAAAAACGGGTGGATGCACTCCAATTTTCGGAAAACGCCCGCAACCCGCTCAACCACGAAGGATATATCAAGTTCTTCAAGAATATGAACGACGTGATTTCCGGGTTGACCAAAGAAAACACCCAAATCGGAAGCCAACATCTGTGTGATATGATTTCCATTGCCATCGAGAGTAAAATCGTTCATTTCTCCGACGGCACTCTCCCCAAGCAAGAGGACGTTGCGAAAATTGCAAGAACGCCGGCAGATTTGAAGAATCTGGTGTTTGACAATTACAACGAAGATTCCTACGCCACTTATCACGAAAATCTCCGTTTGAATCTCTCAAACGATGAACCGCCGAGAGTGCAACTGGACTATATGCACCCGCTGACTCCTGCGGACATTGCCCAAATGGAACAAACGCAGGCATCCCGCACCAAAAAGGAAGACGTGCCCGGTCTCTATGCGCAGGCACTGAAACCGCGTGACGAGAAAAAACTCGAAAAATATATCGCGGAAATGAAAGATTATAACATTGACATCGAACCTTACCCCGAGGCGGAAGCGTTCCGCACGATGCCCGGAAAAGACGTGTATCTCTACGGCAACCCCACGTCGATTAAAACACCGGACGAACTGATGAAAGCAAAAGGCGTTGAGCCGCCGAAAGAGCCGAACAGTTGGGGCATCTTCGAACGCATTCGCAGAACGTGGCATAATCTTTTCGGCGGTGTGGAGGTCTATGAAAAATACTACAACGGTCTGAAACAGTACGAAATCGATAAATACTATGCCGCCAAAGCCGTCGGCTTTGATGTCGACGCCCAAAAAGAGACGGTGGAGCAGTATGAGCGCGAACTCGCCGAAAAACGCGAAGCGGCAAAAGCGAAAGAGCGGCCGAAAGCGGCGAACGCGACGGAGAAGGACGCTTCCGCTGTTGTCGCGCAAAACCCCGGCAACGTGACGGACGTTGAGAAAGAGCAAATCGCCGAAGAGAAAGCCATGGTAGGCGAAGCGAAAAAAACGGTGGAAAACGGCGAAACCGTCATCCAAAACAACACTGAAATCCAAAATAACGCTCCCGTGGAGAACGGCGAAACCGTCATCCAAAACAACAACACCGAAATCCAAAATAACGCTCCCGTGAAGAACGGCGAAACCGTCATCCAAAACAACAACACCGAAATCCAAAATAACGCTCCCGTGGAGAACGGCGAAACCGTCATCCAAAACAACAACACCGAAATCCAAAATAACGCTCCCGTGGAGTCGGCGAAAGTGAATCCCACAGTATCAAAGAATCAAATCGGTAAACCCCACCGCAATCAACACTTTGAAAAGAAGTCCGCCGAAGTGCGTTTGGAGGACGGAAAAGCGAACGCTCAAAGAATTCGGAACAACGAAATGGAGTTGCTTATTGACCAGTTGCAATATGCGTATAATGTTCCCCACGATGTGATTGTTGCCGGGTTGGACGCTATCGCGAACAATCAAGGCAATGTACCCGCTAACGAGCCCGTTTTTGAACAACCGCAGGTGGATGCGCCCACTTCCGAACAGACGCAGATGGGTACCGGCATCTGACAGTTACGGATACACCCGCAACAAGCGGCGGAGAGAAATCTCCGCCGTTTGTTTATTTTGCTGTCTTATGCGCCTACGTCTTTGATACGTCCCGCGAGATACCGGCGTGCGTGTAGGGACCGGCGACCGCACGCACTTCTTCACTCTTCACTCTTCACTCTTCGCTCCCGCGCCGTGACCGAGCCGCAGTCGCACCGACCGACAGCGGCAAGACCAAGGCCTTGCCCTACGTCATCATCCGACATTTTACGCACCAAACCCGCGCCAACGCACAAACGCAGTGTAGGGACCGGCGTCCTCGACGGTCCACTGTGGGCTTTTGCACCCCACCGACGGCGTGCGTGTAGGGACCGGCGACCGTGTTTGCACTTCTTCACTTTTCACTCTTCACTCTTCGCTCCCGCGCCGTGACCGAGGCGCAGTCGCACCGACCGACAGCGGCAAGACCAAGGCCTTGCCCTACGTCATCATTCGACATTTTACGCACCCACCTACGGCTACGCACAAACGCGGTGTAGGGACCGGCGTCCTCGACGGCCCACTGTGGGTTTTTGCACCCCACCGACGGCGTGCGTGTAGGGGACGGCGACCGCACGCACTTCTTCACTCTTCACTCTTCACTCCCGTGCCGTGACCGAGCCGCAGTCGCACCGACCGACAACGGCTTTATCAGAATTCAAAGAACGAACTTGACTTTCCACCCCGATGATGTATAATGGTTTTGTGGACAAACCATAAGGAAAGGAAGAGGTACTGTGAAAAAACTGTTAACTGTTCTGTTGATTTTGGTGTTTGCTGTTTCTGCGGCGTTTTCCGCCCAAGCCCAGGAATTGGAACCGTTCCAAGTCACCGACCCCTGCTGTTATATCCAAGTAGGCGGCACCTATGAATTTCAACTATGGGATACCGAAACTTCCTACAAAATCGCGGATGAAACCATCGCCACCATTGACGAAAGCGGCGTAATTCACGGTCTTAAAAACGGTCACACGACAATGGACGTCGTCGTGTTTGACGAGAAATTTGCAAGTTGGGTTGCCGGAGGCTATTCTTTCACCCAAGAAATTGAAGTCTATACCGTCAACACGGTAATGACGTTGGGTGATAACATCATTGAAAATTCCGCCACCTTCACACCGGACGAAAGCGGCTATTACTCTTTCACGGGAAGTGATTTCATTAAAATCAAAGGCGGCACGGTAGAGCATTGCGCCGCCGCCGATTTCCACGATGACCCCGAATACGTCCCGACGCCGGTCTGCTATTTGCAAGCAGGGGTTGTCTACACGGTAACGGCTACCAACTATGATGAAACCTATCTCGGCCCTCCCCACGTAATGATTGCAAAATCCACCGAACCCCCGACCACTACCAAAGCTCCTGCCATCACCAAGGAATCCGCCTCACCCACCACTACCGCAAATGCGGCAGCTACCGCTCCGCAAACGGGCGATAGCACAAACGCTCTGTTGCCCTCGATGATGGTTCTTTCCGGCGCGGCGCTCTTGTTCCTTTGCCGCAAAAAATAAAACACTGAAACCATAGAGCCCATAACAAAACCCCCTGTTGCAGTATCGTTCTGCCACAGGGGGTTTATTCTATACTTTTTCAAACCATCAAGCCTTGCTCAACTTCCGGCTCCGTTTGGGTTAAATCGAGTTCTGTCACAACGCTGTCCTGCACCATTTCGGGTTTCGGCGGCGTATAGGTGAATCTCGCCTTGACATCCATCACCGGGCCCATGTCCGCTTTCACGTTGGCATTTCCTCCGATTTCCACCTGGCAGTCGTGCGCCAGCCCACCGCTCAACGCATAGGAAGCAAACTTCACACCGTCAATGGCTTTGCTCACGTTGCACAAATTCTTAAGTTCTTGCTGACCGCCGCCGTTGGGAATAGGTATATTGCCGACAAAAAATCCCCACTGCTTGAGGTCGTTGCTCTCCGAAAGCGACATACTTTCCGAAAGCGGCGTACCGGATTTCACACGGTCGGAAATCGCTTTCAGCGCCATTTCGCCGGCAAAAATCTGTTGCGTACCACTCAAAGAGTGACTGACGGCACCCGTGCAATAACGGCATCCCGTTTCACGACCGGCGCGGATGTGTTCGAGCGCCGTGTTCAAGCCCACAAACTTGTTCGACAACGCGGCAAGTTCTCCGCTCGCCTTTTTGAGTTCAGCGGTGTTTTCCACGAGCTTGCCGTCGCGTTTCACCAACACATCTTTCCCATTTTGTTCCGCCAACACCTTGCACGCTTCTTCTTTCAAGGTTTTGTTGCCGGAAATGGCCTTATGCAAATTCGATGCGGCGGAAACAAGCAAATACAGCCTCTGCATTTTGGGCGAGCCAACCTCTTTCGACAAATCGACACCTTTCGTGCAGTCGTTCACCAACCTGCTGATTGTTTGCATTCCCTCTACCGCAACGGTCGCCAAATCCTTAGCGCTATCGGGGTCATTAATCTTCTTTTGCAAAATCTCCGTAACAGCTTTCTCTACGTTCGGCTGCGCTTTCGCGCCATAAACCCGCTCCGGCGATTCTTGGTACCGAGAAAGCAAATACGCCTCTTTCAAGCTGCTGATAGCGGCATTGTCCAGCGAAAAAGCATTTTGCGTATCGGACAAAATCGGTGCCTTTCTATCGCACGCTTCTTTTACGCGTTGCCAGAAATTCAACTGATGCAACGCGGCACGGCTGTTATCCATAAGGTGCATCCGCTCGGTGGCGTTTTTCTCGCCCGCCAAACTCAGCGCCACTTTTTGAGTAGCCTGAACAGACTGCGCCTCCAACCGCGAACGCACCAACGGGCTCAATTTGGCAATAACCTCCGGACGCGGAAGCGACGTCATCTTGATTTTTCCGGCATCGGTGATTACCGTCTCCGCCTTCTCATTCAACGCGGCATACTGCACCGAAATGTGTTGCAACTCGGCATGCGCCAAAAGCGCATAGGCGTGACCGTTCTCTAAGCTTTGCTTACAATAGTCCGCCAGTTCCGTTCCTTGGTTAACGGTAAGTTCCACACAGTTGGCGTGCGTGTTCAAATACTCCTCTTGCAACACGGCGCGCAAGCTTCTCGGCCCCACCATCACGTAGTCCAAACGGTTGATGGCGTTTCCGGTTTTTTCCTCCGCCTTGCCGAACGCTTCATCCAACGTCTTTTGGTAATCCGCGCCCGCCGTTTCCGTCAATTCGTTGAGAGAAACGCCCGCTGCAAATTCTTTCTTCATATTGGCGGCATTGTCACCGTTCGCGCTAAACGCCGCCTCTTTTTTGAAATCGGCTTGGTGCGGATGCGCTTTCATCCATTTGTCATACGCCGTTTTTTCGCGTTCATAGGCGGCCATTTCCTCTTTATAAAACCCGAAATTATTCCAAAATTTGACCCACCCGCTCGGCTCTTTGGGCTTTTTCGCGAAGTCGGGTGTCAAAGAAAAGGCATCGGAAGCGGTCGCCTGAGCCC
Source organism: Acutalibacteraceae bacterium (assembly GCA_045600765.1). GTDB lineage: Bacteria > Bacillota > Clostridia > Oscillospirales > Acutalibacteraceae > RGIG426. The sequence continues at coordinate 8,340 of JAZRYM010000082.1, forward strand.
CTTTTTTCACGGGAGAGAGGTCTTTCAGAATCAACGCATCGTACTTCTCGTGATTCGGCAACGTTTCTCCGCTCTGCTTCAAATCGTGATTCGCCGCCGCAAACGAAACCACGGCGTTGCCAAGGTCCATCTCTCCTTTATGAAAAAGGCTGGCGCCGATATTGCCGATAGTATCGGAATTAAACTCTTTAAGAAGCGAGAGTTCCTCATAGTGAGACGGGTCAATCTTGTTTCCCGTTACGTATTGTTCAACGTTCTGCATATACAGGTCGCCTTTGTGTTTCAGCGCCTGCTGCACGTATTCCGGAACCTGATATTTTTGGGAAAGCACCCCTAAAAAGTTGGTACTTTCCTGCAACGCCCGCATCTCGAAATAATACGTATCGAGCGACCGGGCGGCGCCGTCGCGCGACTTCGGGCAAAGCGCTTCCTCCGGCACCGCCAACATCTTGTTGATGCAATCCAGCGTAAACTCTTTTTGGAACGCTCTATCCTCCGGGGTATCGGAGTGGAGCCGGTCTACGAGTTTTTGGTTGTTTTTCTGCGCCTCCGGCGTTCCGGAATGGTCGTAGAAAAAGGGAGCCAAACGAGCCAACGGATTTGCTCCGGCTTGCTCCGGTTGCACGGTCGGCTGCAATTTCACCGCCGCGTTCACCCGGTTGGCTTTTTCCGTCAAAGAGTTGCGGAAATTTTCCTCCGCCGCTTTTTCGTCTTGCAGCGTTTTGCTCGTCAAATAATCGTACATTTGCGTGGGCGAAAGAGCCTTGGAATAATCCAGCGCGCGGATTTCCTCGTTCAACACACCCATATTCACAAAGTGCTGCTTCGCGGTTTCGCGCTCCTCGCCCTGCAACTTGTCGCCGCAGAGCGCTTCAAACTCCTGCCCGTAATCACGGGTTACCGGCTGCTCGCACTCCTTGACCCAACTGTCCAAATGCGCCGCACGAGGCCCGCCGAAAAACGAATCCAACGTATTCATACAGTTGTCCGGGCCGCGTTTGTCGGCAAACACTTCCAAAAACTTTTCGTTTTTGGCAAGAGCGGCGGTCTTTTCCTCTATCTGGTCACAGGTCAACGTCTGTTTCCCGTCACGCACCTGCTCCAAGTAGTACAACCGCGCAAGGTGGGTGGGAAACGTCTTTTTGTCCAAATTGCCGGACCGAGCCGCAGCCAGAACACCTTTCGTGCTCTCCAACATCATTTCCGTAAAGCGGCGAGATTCTCCCTCCGACGGCAGAGATTGCAGTTGTTCCTCTAAACTCCCCACTATTTCGGCTTGAAGTTCGTCTACCCGTTTCCGTACATCGTTCATATCCGGCATACGTAAATCCTCCTCATATCGTTTGTAAACAAAATCGGCGTTTCTACAAAGAATACCCCGTATGGCAAAAAACGGTTTCAAAAAGTTTCGTCTTTAAGGCAAAACCGTCCCGCCGCATATCCCATATAAGGTGATTATACTAAATCCCGTCGCAAATTGCAACAAAAAGGAATACATTCCTTGCAAAATTGCGGCGTTGTTTTCATCGGCCTTCTCACTATTTTCTGTATGCAGACCGTTTTTTTATTGCAAATAGCGGGAATTTGTTTTATAATGGATAGATAGAAACGAAAATTTGAAAACACGCCTCTTTCGGATGTAATTTTTTCCCGATTTTCGGGGTATTACTGACGAACCCCTCTGTAAAAACACAGAAAGAAGGAACGACTATGCTGTATCAAACATTTCTCAATCGCTACGAAAAGGACAAGTGGTTAGAGCGCTATCCGACGTGGGAAGCGTATATGAAAAGAATGGCGGAACAGATGGAGAATGAACATCCCTCGCCCGATTTCGACAAATTGTTTGAAGACATTCAAAACCTCGCGCGTTACGAAAACAACGACGAGCCCGATGAGGCGCGCGATACTCCCGCCTTAAAACCGTTTAAGAAAATCCCGGCGGCAGAGCGGCAAACGCGGCACGATTTGTCGTTGCGGTTGCGGAACATTTATACGCAACACGCGGCGGCCAAGCTGTATTCGAATATTCCGTCTGCCGGAACGCGCTATCTGGAAGACATCGTGATGGAGCGGCACCGCTTCCCCGAAGCGGGACGGACGGAGACGCCGGAAATGCGGGAGTACAACCGTCAAGTAGACGAACGCAACCGCCATTTGGTGGAAATTTGCAAGGATGCCGTCCACCACCGCAGCGAGGTGTTGGACGTCTACGTAAATATGTTCAAAAAGTGGGAGGACTTCGACCCGCTCGCCTTAGCAGACCACCCGCTTTCCGACGAGGAATTGGTGGACAATTTCGACAGAATCCACTATATTGCCGCCATGACCGGGCAAATCCCCAACATTGAGGCCGACCTCAAAAAATTCGGTGTGGATTACGAGACGCTAACCGCCCAAATTCAGCAGTTGGAAAGCAAGGAAGTGCGCACCGACGAGGAAACGGCGGAACTGCAATCTCTGCGGAACGACATCAAAAAACTGGACTATATGAAAAAGGTGTCCGATGCCTATTTCGTCTACGGCGAAAGCGTTTACGAAATGGAAGCGCGCCTTTCGGATATTGAGTCGCCCTATTATGAACTGTTGGATTTGGACGATTTGGAAACCAGACGGACGTTTGAGTTTTGGAGACGCAAACAAGACGACCTCGGCGTGGAGATTGACGTTCCCGGCGACCAACTCGAAGATAAAGAGTTGTTTGTACTGGACCCCCAAACCCCGAGCAAGCACATTATGCCGTTGCTTGAAAACGCCGATTTGCGCGCAACCTATTTTTGGATTAGCGAATACAAAGCCGTCAAAAAATCCCTTGTAGAGCAAGGCACGGCGCCGGAAGACATCGTGTTTAAGATTGGGGAAGACGGCGAAGAATTGTCCGCCGGAAGTTCCGAAAACCAAGGAATTGACGGGCAGTTATTCAAAAAAAGCGTTTCGGCGGAGACGTTGGAACCGGTGACGATTTACGACAAAAACCACCCCGAACGGGCGGTGACGCTGTCGCTTGCCGCGTCCACTCCCGAAATTATGAAAATGGCGGGACAACAGCGCGAAAACACCTTCCCGCCGTTGCCCACGCCGCCGGCATTTATGGAAGAGCCGGTCAACCCGACCCCGAACACCGCAAAACGGTTTTGGAACACGATGACCTTCGGCTCGGCCTATAAGACGGAGAACGATTTGTACGAGCGGTATTTGAAACCGAAATACGAACAAGAGAAAAAAGAATACGCCCTCTATCTCCGTCGTATGGAGCGGTATAACCGCGACAGAGCGCGGGTACTCCAAATCCGCGAAACCTATGTGAAAAATCATCCGGAAGACCAAGAAGCCGGACGGTTGATGGAATTGCAAGAAACGGAGCCGGCGGTGTTGCATCCGGCAAACGTCCCGTCGCCGGAAGCGGTGGAAGCCAAAACGCGCCGTGTTGCACCGCAGATGGACGGCAATAAGGAATTGATTAAAAACGTGTTCGGCGCCGCCTTTGCCGAGCCGCTGTATCCGGCGGCATCGGGCGTTTCCGAAATGCATGCCGCAAAATATATGAAAGCGCTGTTTCAATCGCTCAACACCTATTGCGGAATGCTGTTAGGGCAAGACGACCAGCAACGGTTGTTCTATTTGAACGACGACCACCGGTTGGTGCCGTTTGAAAATTCCGACGTCTATGACGTCAACAATCAGAAAGCGATGCTGAAAATGCTGATGTCCAATCGGCTGTTTGCCATCCCCGCGGGCGAGACCACGCCGGTACAGGTACAGCTGCAAAATCGCGAAAACCCCAACAGCATTTGCTTTGCGGACAATCTGGGTTGCCCGCCGAAAGAGCCGCCGGTCAACCGTTTCTTTGCCCGCTGGTTCGGCAACGGTCGCGACCAGGTGAACGCCTATAAAGCCGCGTTGGAGCAAAGCGCTCGCGCAGTCGGCATCCGGAAAGAGATTGACCGCATTACCAATCTGCGGTTGGCGCAAGGTTTTGACCGCCGCGCGTTGACCAATCAATCGCCGATAAAAGGGACTGCCGCCGACACGGAAATGCGTGTGCACAGAGAACTGGCGCTCGGCGAAGAGCAAACGCAAGCCGCCCTCCGCCGCTTTGACGTGGCAGAGACGGAGCACGCGCGGCAAGAAGAATTGGCGAGAGCCCGTGCGGAACGCGGACACGAGGCGATGGCGTTTGATTCCTTGCAGGATATTTACGGTGCAAAACCGGTGTTTCGTCAAACGGCCGCCGACGCGGATTGTTATTCCGATGCGACATTCCATTTGCTGAAATCGGTGGATTGTCGGTTGCTTCCGTCCGGCACACCGTTGCACGCGAACGAAAAAGGGTTTGTGGATTTGACGGAAGAAGCATTCACCGCCGTAGCGGTCGGCGCCGCCATTCTCCCCGGCATCGGCAAAAAGGTGTTGTTGCAAAGCGGCGACCAAATGGGTGAATTGACGGAAAAAGCGGTGGCCACCGAAGCAAACCTCTTCTGCGAGGGGTTGAGTTTCGATACCAACAGCAATATGATTCGAAACGATTTGATTATGCACCTGGGTGACGACGGAAGACGGTATCCGCGTCAAATGATAAGCCGTTTCTTCAAATCGTGCGTTCAGCCCGCCCGCGAAGCGGCGGCAAGCGCCGTTACCAAGTATCAGCAGGGCGACCGTCAGCCGTTGGCACACATTCTCGCCCGCAGTTTGATGGAATTTGAGCACGAAGTCAAAGGCGAAGGCTTTTCCAGCGTGGCACGGCGTACAATGGATAAGGTCTACACCACCCAAGTGAAACTGTTGGAAGAAGACCCCGCCCTCAAACGCGCGGTGAGAGAAGAAATTGCCAAAATCCAAAAGACGGCAGACGACAATCTCAAAACGTATGAAGCGACCCGTAAAACGCTTCGCACCGAAAACCCCGATTTCGACAAAATGTGCGAATTGCGTGTGAATAACCAAGAGAGAACCGACGAGTACAAAGCGTTGGCTGCCAAACACAAAGACTTCCCGGATAAACTGATTCAAGACGGAGCCGTCGTGCTGAATACCGTTTATGCCAAGCAGGAACAGCACTTCGACTTGGACGAGACCATAAAACACGTTCACTGTCGTCAAAAGGTGGGCGCGATTTATGCCGAAGCGCAGTTGGCGCGGGAAAATCTCAAATTGGCACACGTGGAAAAACGAGCGTTGAGCACAGAAGAAAAACAAGGCTATCTGAAAGCGGTGTTAAAAGCGGAAGTCCTGCTCCGTCATCACGACGAATTCCAAAGACAGACGGAGGAAAATCCCGAAGCAACGAAATTCCAAGACGATTCGGCGCTGAAAGCGTTGGAATCGGGTTTCGGGATGAAAGAATACCAGCTCCAAACCAAAATTTCCACCGATATGCTCAACTACAAATTCGGATGTGTGGCGCATACGGCGAACACGCAATTCTCCCCGCTGTATAAGGAACTGGGGAGAGCGGAAAACGCCTCTGCGGAAATGGAAAAATGCGTCAATCTTCTGATTTCGCCCGCGGCGCAAGAAGCGATTTGCGCCAAGAGCGACGAGGAATTTATGAAGGACATCGAACATCCCTGCAATCTCTTAAATCAGGATAACGAGATGCTGATGCAAAAAATGCACGAGGGACTCGAACGGACGAACGTAAAAGAGGAATTTTACGGCTATGACGGCGAGCCCGTGCCGGACGAACAACCCAACGTCAGTATGCCGATGTAACTCAAAAAACAAACAAAAACCGCCCTTTCCAATCAACGTCGGAAAGGGCGGTTTGCGTTGTCCCAAAACCTTATTTGAACAAAATCTCTTTTTTGGCGACCGCCGCTTTGAAATCGGCAAGAGCCATCGGCAACGAATGGGTCTCATCCAGCCGTTTCGTCAATTTTTCTTCTTCGCCGTCGTTGTGGCGTTTGCGCACCTCGGTCACAACGCCTTTTTCTGCAAAACAACTGATTTCCAAAATGTGTTTAGCGGCATCCGCCTCTTGAATGACCGTCCAGCCGTCCGGAATCCACGAAATTTCTTGTTTTTTCATTTGTTTTTACCTCACTCATAATGAATTTGGATAGACTTCGTATTTTATTGTATCACGTTCGGTTTCCCTTGTCAAGTTCCCGCCACGGTAAAAAACCTCTTGTTGGATTGATTGACATTTACGGCAAAAGGATGTATACTATAAAACAGATATCAAACGGGCATTTTTTCCAAATTGCCCGGAAAATTAAAAGAAAGAGGAACGTATCATGAGCAACAAGTATGCAGGAACGCAAACCGAGAAAAACTTAGAGGCGGCATTTGCCGGTGAATCGCAAGCGCGCAACAAATACACCTATTTCGCCTCCAAAGCGAAAAAAGAGGGTTTTGAACAAATTGCGGCATTGTTTTTGAAAACCGCCGACAATGAAAAAGAGCACGCGAAAATGTGGTTCAAAGAACTGAACGGCATCGGCGACACCGCCGAAAACCTCGCCGCCGCCGCGGACGGTGAAAACTTCGAATGGACGGATATGTACGAAGAATTCGCCAAAACCGCCGAAGAAGAAGGCTTCCCCGGTCTCGCCGCCAAATTCCGCGCGGTTGCCGCGATTGAAAAATGCCACGAGGAGCGCTATCGCGCCCTGCTCAAAAACGTGGAAACGCAGGAAGTGTTCAAAAAGAGCTCCGTCAAAGTGTGGGAATGCCGCAACTGCGGTCACATCGTTGTCGGCGAAAACGCACCGGCGGTTTGCCCGGTTTGCGCCCACCCGCAAGCGTATTTTGAAATCCACGCCGAGAACTATTGAGTTTGCACAAAAAAACAGCAAAAAAGAGGCAGCGCACTTGCGCCGCCTCTTTTTTTGTGATTGGACTACGA
>JAZRYM010000083.1:0-5635 GCA_045600765.1 Acutalibacteraceae bacterium
CTGCCGCGCTCCGCGAACAGCTCGAAATCCTCAAAGCGAACCTCAACAAATAAGTTTTGGTAACGCAAACCCCACTCGGGAAACCGAGTGGGGTTTTTGTCGTTTTCTCGCACTTTTTCGGCGTTTTCTCGTATTTGCGGCTATGCACAAACGCGGTGTAGGGACCGCCGTTGGTCGGTGCAAAATTCACGAGCGGCAGGAGCAGTTCCAGTTGCGGTGCCCAAACCGCCTAATGTGCCTGTCGGCACGGCGGTTTGACCGCTGCCATAACTCCGCCTCGCTTTCTCCGCCACCGGCGGCGCTCGGCTTCGTTAGCCCCTGCCCTACACAACCGCCGCTGATTTTATCAAATTTCAAAACCGGGGCGTCGAGGGCGCCGCCCCCTACACGCCCGCCGGAAGATGGTACTACATCGTAGGGGACGGCGCCCTCGACGTCCCTTTGTGGAATTTTGATGTGACAAACGGCGTGTCCGTAGAGCAAGGCCTTGGTCTTGCCGCCGTCAGTCGGTGCGATATTCTAAAACGGCAGGAGCAAGCCCCTGCCCTACAAAAACATTTGATGTTTTTACACCAACTTTTTGTCAAACAAAAACGCATTGTTGCGGCTCGGTGTCAGCGTTTGTAGGTGGGCAAAGGCTTGCTCGACAGTAACTTCATTTTTATCTATGTATTGCGACGTGTTTTCAATTTCAAAATCATAATACGGCAACATCGAACCGACCATTTCATCCATTACATTTTTCCAATACGCCTTGCCGTCGCCGATTTCTTCACGACTTGTGTGGGAATATTTTTCCATCAACGCATATTTTTCCGTTGCCATCAAATCTCTGAGTTTATCCAGTCCCGCCTGCTTTTCGTATTGACAAATATCAAACGGTTCACCGACTTTGGAATATACGTCTTTCCCCTCTTTGATAATCGCCATCGGCACAACCAACGCATTTGTATCTTTAGCGAGATAGTAAATGCCGGGGAACAGTTTTTGCACAATAAGATTTTCGGTTTTATTCAGCGTGCCCTCCGGATACATCAAAATATCCGCACCCATCTCAATAGCATATTTCATTTTCGGGACGGTCGCTTTACGGCTTTCTTTGTCTTTGCGGTCTACGAGGATAACACCATTTATCCACAATGCCGGGCCATCCAAAGTGGCATAAAAATCGGGAAGCGAGGCAAACAGCAAATAGGTGTGTCGCCCTGCCGAGGCAAGAGCGCAAGCAATATCGTCCTTGCATTGATGCGTGCAAGCGAAAATCAGCGGTCTGTCGGACGGCAAATTTTTGTTTTGCTCAATATGATAGGTGTTTTTTGAGGTCGCGGGTCCCAACACATCGCGCACCGGCTTGCTGATAAATTTGCGAAACGTATATCCGGCTTTGCTCATCACCTTTTCCGGCTCATTTTTTAGAAGATACTTTAAGAAACGGTTGTGCATCTTGTTTTCCTCCACAATAAAAAAAGTGCGCAGCCGAAGCCACGCACCGAAAAATGCACGGCTCAGTTCGCACCACACAAACCTTTGGACAAGTTCACGAAGAACGCCAAAAAGAAGCCTGCATTTTTACCAAAAAGTAAAATGCGACTTCGCGACTTGTCCTTATTCGGTTTGTGTGGTGCTTACAGTATAGCACGCGCAAAAAATTTTGTAAAGAATTTTGTTTTTGTGCACCGTTTCGGGACGGACCTCTTTCTTGTTTCGTCTTGACACCGGCGGCGGAGCGTGGTAAAATAAAGGCATCTTAGGCAATGCCTATTTTGAGGAGGAAACTATGGATTACAAAATTATCGGCGAACCGATGCCCGTTGTCACCTGCGAGCTGGAAGCGGGCGAATCCATGATTACCGAGCGCGGCTCGATGGTATGGATGACCCCGAACATGAAAATGGAAACCAAAGCGGGCGGCCTCGGCAAAGCGCTTGGTCGGATGTTCTCCGGCGAGTCACTGTTCCAAAACATTTACACCGCACAAAACGGCCGCGGAATGATTGCGTTTGCATCCTCGTTCCCGGGAGCGATTCGCGTGGTGGAAATCACGCCCGACCGTCCGATTGTGTGCCAAAAATCCGCGTTTTTGGCGGCGACGTCCGGCGTGCAACTGTCCGTTTTTTTCCAAAAGAAAGTGGGAACCGGTCTGTTCGGCGGCGAGGGCTTTATTATGCAAAAAGTCAGCGGTACCGGCTTGGCGTTCCTCGAAATTGACGGCTCGGCGGTGGAATATGACCTCGCCGCGGGGCAACAGTTGGTCGTCGACACCGGCAACCTCGCGCTGATGGAGGAGACGTGCCAGCTGGACGTTCAGACCGTCAAAGGCGTGAAAAACGTGCTGTTCGGCGGCGAAGGGCTGTTTAACACGGTGGTGACCGGCCCCGGCAAAGTGACGTTGCAGACGATGCCGATGAGCAACTTTGTCTCCACCATTGCGGCGCAAATGCCGTCGTCCAATAACTGATTTTCGCTCCGGCGAAACAGAATAAAACCATTCAATAAAAGGAGTTTTTCTTATGACAAGAGTAGAATTGAAATCCCGCGCGAAAGCGCAACTCGGCGGCGGCATCTTCAAAGACAACTGGCTGTTTGCCGTGATTGTCGTCCTCATTGAAGGTGTTTTGACCACCGCGATTAACGGTATTCCCGGTGCCGGTTCCGTCGCCGCGCTTATCATTGGCGGCCCGATTACCTACGGCGTGGCAAAATTGTTCTTAAAACAAGCGCGTGACGGTGAAAAAATGGACATTGCCTCCCTCTTCGACGGCTTCAAAGACGATTTCGGCGGCACGTTGCTTCTCGGCTTCTTGCAAACGCTGTTTATTCTCTTGTGGTCGCTTCTCCTCATCATCCCCGGTATCGTGAAAGCGTATTCCTACTCGATGGCGTTTATGCTGAAAGCCGACCACCCCGACTACGACTGGCGCACCTGCCTGGATGAGAGCAAAAAAATGATGAACGGGCACAAAATGGAACTGTTCATTTTGGATTTGAGCTTCATCGGCTGGTTGATTGTCGGCGCGCTGTGCTTCGGTTTCGGTACGCTGTGGGTCGTCGCCTATATGCAAGCGGCGCACACCCAGTTCTATGAGAATCTCCGCGGCACTTCCGTCCTTAACTAAATAATCGCACAAACCCCTGCGTGCCAACACCTTGGCGCGCAGGGGTTTCTTTTTGTTTTGGGGTAGGTTTTGGTTTGCCGAAAACGACGAGTGAAAAGCAAGCAAAAAAGGAAAAATCGCCGCCGGAGCGGCGCAAGAAAGGGCGTTTCCGAGAGTCACAAAATGAGACAAAATGTGACATCTCATTTTGAGAACTATATAATACTTTTGTCGGGTGTGTTCGACACCGTTCGACAAATTCGGGCTGACACGCGGAGAATGTTCGCCGATTCAGCCGCGACAAAGGTGGGAGAAGGATGCGATTACGAGACGTGCGGGAAGACGCGGACGTGACCCAAGCAACGGTCGCCGCGTACTTACACATACGCCCGAACACCTATTCCCAGTATGAAACGGGCAAGCGGCAAATTCCGGTGGAAACGCTCGCCAAAGTGGCGGTGTTTTTCGGGGTGTCGGCGGATTATCTCCTTGACCTGACCGACGACCGTCGCCCCTATGCCCCGAAAAAAAGCGAAAAAGGCTGAAACCCCGTCTATTCGCCGATCCTTTGCAAAAGAAAAAACCCGTTTTCGCCATTCGGCGAAAACGGGTTTTGGCGCGCTGGAAGGGATTCGAACCCCCGACCTTTTGATTCGTAGTCAAACACTCTATCCAGCTGAGCTACCAGCGCATCTCTTTTACAGAGCATTGTCTATTATAACACCAATCCCGCGTTTGTCAAGGGAATTTGCTTAAAATTTTTCTTTTTTTCTGTTTTACTTGACATTTTGCCGCGTGTGCACTATACTAAAACCCGTTAAAAACCTTGCGAGGGGTGCCGAAAGGCTGAGAGCGGCGGTTGCCGAAACCCTTGAACCTGATCCGGGTCATACCGGCGGAGGAACGCGAAAAAATCGAGATTTCTTTTTTTGTCCGCTCTTTCCGCCATCGTGGAAGGAGTCTTTTTTATGAAACAAACCGAAAAATCCACGCGCCCCTCCGCTTCGCGCCCGTCTCCGCGCGTGTCCGCAACGGTGCGGTTGACCGAAACCGCGCTGATGATTGCGCTCGGCACGGTGCTGAGCCTTGTAAAACTCATCGACCTGCCCTACGGCGGGAGCGTGACCGTCGCGCACATGGTGCCCGTGCTTCTTATCGCCTACCGCTACGGCGCGAAATGGGGCACTTTTTCGGGGTTGACCTACGGCGCGTTGCAACTGCTGCTCGGGATGAAAAGTCTGTCGTACGCCACCTCCTTTTGGGCGGGACTGGCGATTGTCTGCCTCGATTACCTCGTCGCCTATCTGTTTTTGGCGGCGGGCGCGTGGTTTAAGGCGGTGGCGGCGCAACCGCTTGCCGTGCCGCTCGGCGCGTTTTGCGCGTGCGTACTGCGCTACCTTTGCCACGTGATTTCCGGCGCGACCGTGTGGGCGGGACTTTCCGTGCCCACCGCCGCGGCGCTCAAATTTTCGCTCATCTACAACGCCACCTATATGCTGCCCGAAACGCTGGTCACGGTGGTGGCGGCGGTGTACCTCTCCTCCGTGCTCGACTTTTCGCGGGAGCGGCTGTCTTCCCGCCGCAAAACCGCCAAAACGACCGGCTTCGGCTGGCGGGCGCTTTCGGGTTTGTTCGCCGCCGGCACGTTACTCTTTGCCGTGTGCACCGTGTTTTCGCGGTTGCAGGACGCGGACGCGGGCACTTTCTCGCTTGCCGGCCTCGCCGACGTGCCGTGGCGACTTGTCGGCGCGGTGTGCCTTTCCGGCGTGGTGATTGCCGCGATTTTATGGCGGATTTCGTATACAAAACGTATATATAACAATAAAAACAACAATCCGTAAAGAAAAAGCGGGGTTTTCGCACAATTTTAACCCGAAACGGAGGTGCCGGAATGAGAACCGAAACGAAAAAAGAACTGAAAAAAGAAACCACGCGCCGCTTGACGGAAGCGGGCGTCATTGCCGCGTTGTATGCGGCGCTGACCCTCTTGCTCCCCGTGGTCTCGTTCGGGCCGTTGCAGTTTCGGTTGTCGGAGATTTTGACCGTTTTGCCGGCGTTCACCGTCGCCGCCGTTCCGGGACTTACGGTCGGGTGTCTGCTCGCCAACGGATTCGGGTTGGCGCTCGGCGCAAACCTTGCCGGCGCGTGGGATTTGCTCGTCGGCACAAGCGCGACCCTTATCGCCGCACTTCTCGCCTATGCGTTGCGGCGGGTACGCTTTCGCCGCGTTCCCGTGTGGTCGGCGCTGCCTGCCGTAGTGCTCAACACCGGTCTTGTCGGCGCAGAACTGTGGTTTGCGGTGTTTTCGGGCGAAGCGGCGGCGCTTCCGCTCTGCCTCGCGCAAGTGGGACTCGGCGAGCTGGTCACGGCGGGTGTCGGCGGGGTGCTCCTCGCGTGGACGTTGTGCCGCACCGGCGCGGAAAAGCGGATTTTCGGCGCACATCCCGATTGACGGTTCTTTTTCTCTTTTTTCGCCGTTTCCTCTCTCCCCTCTTTTTTGACAAATTCGCCGCTTTTGAAAGCCTTTTTTGAAAAAAGGC
>JAZRYM010000084.1:0-11583 GCA_045600765.1 Acutalibacteraceae bacterium
TGGTCTTTACCGGCAAAACGGACAAAGACCTGATTATGGAACCCTCTTGCGACGAGATTTATCTCGAAAATATGACCGTCGGCGGCAACTTGATTACGGCGGGCGGTGAGTCTTCGATTGTCGTGCATATGACCGACTCCACGATTGAGGGCGATTTCATCGCGACCAAAGGCGAAGAGGAGATGTATCCCTGCATCCACGTGACCGGCGACAACGCCATTAAAGGGAATGTGGTTTCCGATACGACCTTTACGGTCTACGGCGAGCCCGGCGCGACCTTGCAGATGGCGAGCGCGACCGCCGAGGAGTATCTCGTTCTCCAAAACACCCGCCTTGACAACGTGAAAGAGGAGTATGTGTTCGGCGAAACCACAACGCTTACGCCGGCGGATGAATCCAAGCCGATTACCCTTACCGTTAAAGCGAACGTGGTCTTCGACGATGAAGAGACGTTTGTTATCAACGACGGCAAGCCGTTTGCGTTCGGTGAAGAACTCAAAATCGGCACGCCCACCGTGTTTGACGAAAACGGCGAGCCCTTTGATCCGCAACCGGAGTTGGAAATCGTCTACTACGTGGTGCTGAACGACGGCGAGTATTTCGAGCAGTTGGACGGTGCTCCCACCGAGGAAGGCGAGTATTGCGTGTTCTTCGCCATACCGGAAAATGACCCCGATTACTGCGGTGTCGGCTCGTACTTCTTCTCGATTGGTCACAACATCCAAAAGGTGAGCGGCAAAGCCGCGACCGAGACGGAAGCGGGCTTCAAACCGTACTACTTCTGCGAGGGCTGCAACACCTACTTTGAGGATGAAGACGGCAACGTGGTTATCGACGACATCGAGGCGTGGAAAGCGCTCGGCGGTAACGGCTACATCGCGCCGATTGAGGAGGAAATCCTGCTCGGTGACGTGAACGGCGACGGGCTCGTCAATATGAAAGACGTGCTCGCGCTTCGCAGACATCTTGTGGAGCTGGAAACCGCGTATGTGGAAGCGAACGCCGACTGCAACCAAGATGCCGAGGTGGATATGAAAGACGTGCTGATGCTTCGCCAGTATCTTGTGGGCATCATCACCGAATTCGGTGCCGAAGCATAAAAACAATACGCACTAAACAAAAAAACAGCCCCTCACGGTCGTGAGGGGCTGTTTTCGTTTTTACCTCTTATACAACCCTGCAAACAGCAGTCCGCCGAGCAGTACCAAACCGGAAACGCCGAGCAACACCCACGTCATCGGGTTGGTCTTGCTTTCTTGCGCGGTTGCGGTGGTGTTGTCTGTAACCGGGTTGCGGTCGCCGCCTTGCCGTTTATCAAAAGACGGCGCTTGTTCGCCCGCTTCGGTATCGTTGTCGCGCATTTGCGGCGGTTGCTCGCCGCCGGCAAATTCTTCGCCGTCCGGCATCTGCGGCGGTTGCCCTTGTCCCATCATTTGACCGCCGACCGAGCCCATAACCGCACTCTCACCCTCGGTAACGGTCGTTTTCTCCCCGTCCACCGAAAGGGTGTAGTTTTGCCCCTCCGAAAGAGCGGGACAAGAGAGGGTCACCGCCGAAAAGGCGCTTGGCACCGTTGCCGAAAGCAGCACCGTTCCGCTCTCGTCCGCGAGGGTCAGCGCGGCGTTGTCGTTGCCGCTGACGGTGGCGAAAAGAAACGGTTGCGCCGACGCCGCTTTGTCGAACGTCTCCGCCATCCCGCTTCCGCCGCAGGCAACCACCGTGCCGCCCGTAACGGCGCACGTCCCGCCGTTTTCGCTGCCGTAGTCGAGCGCGTTGTTACTGCCGCCGCGCCCGTTCACGCTAATGAATACATCGCCGCCGGTCACGGTCAAATCGCCGTTGGAGTCAATGCCGTCCGCATCCATCCCGTCGGGGCAAAGTACCGTCAGTTTCCCGCCGGAAACGGTCACCGATGCCGCTCCGCTCCCGCAGGCGTTCACCCCATCGTCGGTGAAAGTGATTTCGGTTTCGCCGCCGGCAATCTCTACCGTGTTTGCCTCAATTCCCTCAACGCATTGCGGAATGGTCAGCGTTCCCGCCTCCATCCGAAACACGCCGGTTTCCTCGTCGTTTTTCACCGAAATACCGTCGTCGTCTGCCGTCAAGGTGAGCGACCCGCCGGCGATTGTCACGCCGTCGTTCCCGTGAATTCCGTCGCGTGCGGCGGTCACCGTCAGCGTGCCGCTTTCCACGGTCAGCGTATCGTTGCACACCATACCGTGCCCGCTTTCCGCGGTCACCGCAAGGGCGCCGTCACCCGACAACGTGACATCCGCTTTGCTGTAAATCACCCCGTCCGTCTCCGCGTTTTCCACACCGGAAAGGGCGTTTTCACCCGCCAAAATCAGCGCCGCCGTCTTCGCTTGTTTCACAAAAATTGCCGCACCGTCGGGATTTTTAAGGCTCAGCCCATCCGCTTTCAGCCGCACAATCGCTCCCTTTTCGGCATCCACGGTCAGCGACCCCGTTCCCGCTCCGGACAAGCGGTAATCGCCCGCCGCTGACACGGTGACATCCGACCCCGCGACGTAGGCGCCGGAACCGACCACCGTTGCGCCGTTTTCGGAAAAGACAATGGCGGTTGCCGCCGCATCATTCCACGGAGTCGCGTCGCCACCGTCGTCCTCGGTAAGCGGCTGAATACCGAGCGCCGCACCGTTTAGAAACAGCACCGTAATTGCCACCGCCACCGCTAAAATGACGAGACATATTTTATCCAAATGTTTACTCGTTGACATAGCACGCCCTCAACCCATATAGTCGCCGTTGTAGCTGACGAGCACGGCGTTTTGCACGCCGTTCATCGCCGACAGTGCGTTGACAAAATCGGTGTTGTCGTCGGCGAGGTTGACCTCGTAACACAGTTCCACGCCGCCTTTTTGCGCCGTTTTGCTCTTGATAACGCACCGCTTTGTCGCCTGCTCCAAAAACGCTTTGACTTGCGTTTCCGTCCCGTGCCCATCGCACGCAATCGACACAATGTAGGGGTGCGCGCTCGATTTACGGTTGACGAACAACAGCAAAATCACGCCGATGACCACGCTGCCGATGACCGCGAGCGGAATCATCCCCGCCGCGAGCACAATGCCCGCCGCAATCGACCAAAAGAGGAACGCGATGTCCAGCGGCTCTTTAATCGCGGTGCGAAACCGCACGATAGACAGCGCACCCACCATACCGAGGGACAACACCACGTTGCTCGTCACCGCCAACATCACAAGCGCGGTAATCATCGTCAGCGCAAGCAACGTCACACCGAATCCGGCGGAGTACATTACCCCTTGATAGGTCTTTTTGTAGACGAAAAAGATAAACAATCCGATACAAAACGCCAGCACCAACGCCACCACCATATCCAGCACGCTGACCGCGGTGACGTTCTCTAAAAAACCCGATTTGAAAATGTCCTTAAAACTCATAATTTTTACTCCTTTTTATCCGTAAATTCTGCACTTGGCATATTTGGAAAACGCACCGACGCGGCGGCTTTCAAGTTCCACCGCATCCCGCACGATATCCGGCAAAAACGCATCCCACTTAACCTCCAAAATCGGCGGTGAATCCGCCGCCGGCGTGAGAGGTCGTGCGGGGTTCAAAAAATCGGTGGAGCGCACGCCGGTACGCAAATCCGCATCTATCGTCACCCGCACGTTCCCCGCGGGAAACACAAACGGTTCGCGGATGTACTCCACAATGGTTTTCGGACGCAATTCCTGCGTGCGCATTTTGACGTACAACTCCCGCAAAAGCGGGTGTTCCGCCGCCCGCAAAAAGGCGATGTCTCCGGCAATCAGGCGCGCGGTTTCCTCTTTTGTCAGCGGTGCCGTCACCTTTTGGCACAACCCGTTCACCTTGCTTTTCTTTTCCAACCGCAAAAACGACGGGTCGTCGTCATACATCCGAACACGGAATTTTTCCCGTCGGTTGACCCCGTCGATTTTCTCGAAAAACGCCGTGTCGGCGGGGGTGTCGAAATACAAACTGCGCACGCGATAGCGGGTATCTTTTGCGTGCGGGTCGGGATACATCACCGCCGCAAGCCGCGCTTTCAGCACAAGCCTATCGGCTTCGTTTATCTCGAATTTCCACTCGTGTCGAAATCCCACGAAATCACTCCTTTCACGTTTTCCATTGTATCGTACCGTTTCGCGGGATTTGTAACAAAACCGTAACGGAACTGTGAAAAAACCGTGGATTTTTCGCTCGATTTATGAACAAACCATGAAAAACGAGACCTTCAACATTCCGTTGAAGGTCTCGTTTTCGTTATATTCGCCGCCACTCACGCGGCGGATTGTTCTCGTTCGGCGGTTGCCGTCGCCGTTTTCCACATATTTTCGGCAAAAATCGCGTACCCCTCGGTCGGGTCGCTTAAAAACACATGGGTGACCGCGCCGACCAGCCGTCCGTCTTGAAGAATCGGCGAGCCGCTCATTCCCTGCACAATACCGCCCGTTTTTTCGAGCAGCGCCTCGTCGGTGATACGAATGACCATATTGCGGGTGGGCGACGTGTCGTTGTAGCGGATTTTTTCAATCTTCGCATCGTACCACGCGGGTGTGTTGCCCTCGACGCAAGTATAAATTTTCGCCGCGCCCTCTTTCACCTGCTGTTTCATTGCCACCGTGACAAGGTCGCCCGAAACGGGCACTTTTTCGCTTTCGCCGTAAATGCCCGTTTCGACGTTTTGGAGCAACGCGCCGAGCGACCCTCCGGCAAAACTGCCGCGCAGTTCGCCCGCTTTGTCCACCTCGCCTTTGTCGATACCGAAGATGTAGGCGGGCACCAGTTCGCCGCCGGAAATGGGGATAGCTTCGCCCGTATCCACGTCACAAATGGCGTGCCCGAGCCCCGCCAAAATGCCGCTTTCCGCATCGTAAAAGGTCAGCGTGCCGATACCGGCGGCGCTGTCGCGCACCCACATTCCCGCCTTAAACGTGCTTTCCGATGCGGAATATTCCGCCCGCACCGTTGCCGCAAATTCCACACCGTTTCGCCGCACAAGAAGCGTTTGTGCCCGCCCGTTTCCGCCGCTGATAAGCGCCGCCACCTCCTCGTTTGTGGTGACGTTTTGCCCGTCGATTTTGAGAATGACGTCGCCCACGCGAATGCCCGCCGTTTTGGCGGGCGACACGTTGCCCGTGTGCGTGTCCACGTCACAGAGCCCCACGACCAGCACGCCGTCGGTGTACGCTTTAATGCCGAACGGTACGCCGCAAAGGCTTACAACCGGCGCGTCGCCGCTTTTGACCGTCACCGTCTTGACGGGGATGATGCCGAACAGGCGCACGTCCCATTCTTCGAGGTCGCCGCTTGCCGCCGCGACCCGTTCACTGTCCGTTTTTGTCGCCGATGCCGCGGCGGTTACTGCGCCGGAAAAGAGGGAAAACGTCTGCTCGTTTTCGGTGGTTTTGAACACGCCCGGCACGGCGTGTTGCGCCACGCCCACCATCGTTAAAATCGCGGCACAAAGCGGAAACAGCGCCGCCGTCATCCATCGAAACACCCGTTTCATCATCCGTCACACTCCTTCTGTGTTTACTCTTTCCGAAACGGTTTTTTTGATACGGAAAAGCGCCGCGAAAGCCGTTGACAAATACTGGTATTCGGGGTATACTTATAGAATATGGTAAAAAGGGGAATTGCTATGAAAGTCGCCATCGTCGGCAGCCGTGATGCTGCTCCCGCCGCCGCGCGCCTCATCTTAAAACATCTGCCCGCCGACACGACCGAAATCGTCAGCGGCGGTGCACGCGGAATTGATGCGCTCGCCGAGTCGGTGGCAACCTCACTTTCCCTGCCCGTTAAAGTGTTTTTGCCGGATTATGAGACGTTCGGTCGGCAAGCGCCGCTTTTTCGCAACCGCCAAATCGTGGAGTATGCCGACTGCGTGCTTGCCTTTTGGGACGGCGTGTCCACCGGTACCAAATCGGTCATCGGGATGTGTATGGATACCGGCAAACCGTTGCAAATCATTTCGCTGAAACCGAAAACGGAGTAAGAAACGGAGACGAGGAAATGGACGTTCGTGTCAACGACATTTTAGTGATGAAAAAACCGCATCCCTGCGGCGGTCACCGCTTTGCGGTACTGCGCACGGGGATGGATTTTCGCCTGCGTTGCGAGTCGTGCGGGCACGAAATGATGGTGCCGCGCAACAAAATCGAACGCCACATCAAATCCATTGAACGAAACGAGGAGACCGTATGACACCCTCCCTTTCCGGCATCCTCAAACGCTATGAGGAACTGTCGCAAAAACTGTGTGACCCGACGGTGCTGTCCGACGTAGACACCTTTCGGGAACTGAATAAGGAAATGAGCCGCTTGGAACCGATTGTGCAAGCCGACAAGGCGCTTGCCGCCGCCAAAGCGGAAAAAGCGGAGGCGGAAGCGCTCCTTGCCGACACGACCGCCGACCGCGAACTGAAAGCGCTTGCCGCCGAGGAACTTGCCGCCGCCAAAGAGCGGATTTCGGCACTCGAAGCGGAATTGTCCGTGTTGCTGTTGCCGCGCGACCCGATGGACGGCCGCGACGTGATTTTGGAAATTCGCGGCGGTGCGGGCGGCGAGGAATCGGCGCTGTTTGCCGCCGAACTGTTTCGGATGTACTCGATGTACGCCGCCGCGCGCGGCTGGCAAATTGAGGTGCTGTCCGAAAACGAGACGGAACTCGGCGGGCTTAAAGAAGTCTCCGCCCGCGTGTCGGGCGACGATGCTTACAGCCGCCTGAAATTTGAAAGCGGCGGCCACCGCGTTCAGCGGGTGCCCGAAACGGAATCGGGCGGGCGTATTCACACCTCCGCCGCCACCGTGGTGGTAATGCCGACGGTGGAGGACGTGGAGGTGGATATCCGCCCCGAAGACGTGAAAATGGACGTCTATCGCTCCTCCGGCGCGGGCGGACAAAAGGTGAACAAAACCTCGTCCGCCGTGCGGCTGACCCACGTGCCGACCGGCATTGTCGTCGCGTGCCAGACGGAACGCAGTCAATTCCAAAACCGCGACACCGCGATGGCGATGCTCCGCGCCAAACTGTATGAGCGCGAGCAATCCGCCCGCGACAACGCCGTTGCGGCGGAGCGCAAATCGCTCGTCGGCACGGGCGACCGCAGCGACCGCGTGCGTACCTACAACTTTCCGCAAGGTCGCGTGACCGACCACCGTATCGGGCTGACGCTGTATAAACTCGACCGCGTGATGAACGGCGATTTGGACGAATTGACCGATGCTTTGCTGACCGCCGAACAAGCCGAAAAACGCGCGGCGGCGGGAGGAACCGTATGAACAAGCCGAATGAGAACACAATAAAAACGAAGTTTTTAACCGACACGAAAGAGGACATTGCCCTCGCGGCGGAACTCTTGCGGCGGGGCGAACTCGTTGTGATGCCGACCGAAACGGTGTACGGGCTTGCCGCCGATGCCCGCAATGAAGCGGCGGTTGCCGCTATTTTTGAGGCAAAGGGTCGCCCGCAGGATAACCCGCTTATCGTGCATATCAGCGACCCGTCCGAACTGCCCGCGCTGGTGCGCGAGGTGCCCGCAGCGGCAAAGCGGCTTGCCGCCGCCTTTTGGCCCGGCCCGTTGACGATGATTTTGCCGCGCGGGGACGCGATTCCCGCCGTTGTCTCGGCAGGACTGCCCACCGTGGCGGTGCGCCTGCCCGCGCATCCGGTGGCGCGCGCCCTCATCCGCGAAAGCGGGTGTCCGCTTGCCGCGCCCTCTGCCAACTTGTCGGGTAGTCCGAGCCCTACCACCGCGGCACACGTCGCGGCGGATTTGGACGGGCGGGTTGCCGCGATTGTGGATGGCGGCGCGTGCGAGGTGGGACTCGAATCCACCGTGGTGTCGCTTGTCGGCGCCGTGCCGCGCCTGCTTCGCCCGGGCGGGATTACGCCGGCGCAGTTAAAAGCGGTGCTCGGCGCTCTTGAAGTGGACGATGCCGTGACGAACAAACTCAAAGAGGGTGCGGTGGTTGCCTCACCCGGGATGAAATACAAACACTATTCCCCGAACGCGCGGGTGGTGCTCGTCAAAGGCTCGCCCGAAGCGTTTGCGGCGTTTGTAAACGAACGGAAAGCGGACGGCGTGTTTGCGCTGTGCTTTTCGGGCGAGGAGACGGCGCTTGCCGTGCCCGCCTTCACCTACGGTCGCCGCGACGATGCCGCAATGCAGGCGAAAAATCTCTTTTACTGCCTGCGCCACGCGGACGAATGCGGCGCCAAAATACTGTATACCGCCTGCCCGTCCGCCGAGGGCGTGGGACTCGCGGTTTATAACCGGCTGCTTCGCGCCGCCGCATTTGAGGTGATTTCTCTTGACCAAGACAACGCCGAAAAAACCGAATAACCCGAAAAAGCCCATCGTGTTGGGCTTGACCGGCCCAACCGGAAGCGGAAAAACCGTCCTCGCCGACGCCTTGCGCGCGCGCGGTGCCGCGGTGGTGGATGCCGACGCGGTTGCGCGCCTTGTCGTGGAAAAAGGCGAGCCGTGTCTTGCCGCGCTTGCGGAGCGCTTCGGCGCGGATATTTTGGAAGCGGACGGGTCGCTTAACCGCCGCGCTCTCGCCAAAAAAGCCTTTGCAAACGACGGGGAGACCGCCGCGCTCACCGCGATAACTCACCCGTTTATTTTGTCCCGTATGCGGGACGAAATGCGCGCCGCCGCCGACCGCTTGGTGCCGCTTATCGTGATTGATGCGCCGCTGTTGTTTGAATCCCATTTCGATGCGGAATGCGACAAAACGGTGGCGGTGCTCGCCTCGGAAGAAACGCGCCGCGCGCGCATTTGTGCGCGGGACGGACTGTCGGCGGAGGAAGCCGCCGCCCGTATTGCCCGCCAACCGCAAGACGATTTTTATACATCCCGCGCCGACCTCGTGTTGCAAAACGACGGCGACGTGGAACCCCTGCAAACCGCCGCCGCGGAACTGTGGCGGTGGCAAGGCAACGAATGAAAAGGAGTGCTGACCAATGGAAAAGACCAAACGTGACACCTTAAAAGAGACCCTGCTTGCGAAAAAACCGCAAGCCGTCCTGCTCAAAGGAGCGGAACTCAAAACGTCCGACACCTACGCCGAGGAATACAAAAATTTCCTCTCCGCCGCGAAGACGGAGCGTGAGGCGGTCAAACTCGCGGTGAAAGCCGCCAAAAAAGCGGGGTTTGTGCCCTTTGAAGCGGGCAAGGCCTACGAAGCGGGCGACAAAGTGTATCTTGTTAACCGCGAAAAAGCGGTCATTTTCGCCACTATCGGCACCCGCCCGCTGTCCGACGGCGTGTCGCTTGCCATCGCGCATATCGACTCGCCGCGCCTCGACTTAAAACCCAACCCGCTGTATGAAAAAGACGGTTTCGCCTATTTTGATACCCACTACTACGGCGGTATTAAAAAATACCAATGGGCCACCATTCCGTTGGCGCTGTACGGCGTTGTCGTGAAAAAAGACGGCACCACCGTGGAGGTGAAAATCGGCGATGACGACGGCGACCCCGTCTTTGTCGTTACCGACCTGCTCATTCATTTGAGCGGCGAACGGATGCAGATGAAAGCCGCCGACGTGATTGACGGCGAACATCTCGACCTGCTTATCGGCTCGCGCCCGCTCGACGACAGCGCAGACGCCGACCTCATCAAACTGAACGTGATGAAACTCTTAAACGATAAATACGGCATCACCGAAGCGGATTTCCGCTGTGCCGAACTGGAAGCCGTGCCCGCCGGTCGCGCTCGCGATGTCGGGTTTGACCGCAGCCTTATCGGCGCCTACGGTCACGACGACCGTGTGTGCGCCTATCCCGCGCTGACTGCGCTGTTGTCGCTGAAAAAACCGACCTTCACCGCCGTCACCGTGCTGACCGATAAAGAGGAAACCGGCTCGGCGGGTGTTTCGGGAATGCGCGGCACCTATCTGCAAAATTTCCTTGCCGACCTCGCCGCGCCTTACGGCATTGAACTGCGCCACGTCCTCTCCCGCTCGCTTTGCCTGTCGGCGGACGTGAACGCCGGCTATGACCCGCTCTATCCCGAACAGACCGAAACGCGCAACTGCTCCGTCCTCGGCGGCGGCGTGGTGCTGACCAAATACACCGGCGCGCGCGGAAAATCGGGCACGTCGGATGCTTCCGCCGAACTGATGGGCAAATTCCGCACCATTATGGACGCGCAAAACGTCGCGTGGCAAGTGGGCGAACTCGGCAAAGTGGACGGCGGCGGTGGTGGCACCATCGCCCAGTTTATCGCCGATTTGGACGTGGATACCGTTGACCTCGGCGTGCCGGTGCTCTGTATGCACGCGCCGTTTGAGGTAGTCGCCAAAACCGACGTCTATATGGCGCACAAAGCGTTTGCGGCACTGCTTTCCCGCGAGGCGTAATTTTCTGAAAATCTTTCCCGAAAGGAGGCGACGGCGGTGACCGTGTTGTTTTTCACCCTCGGTTGCAAGGTGAACCAGTACGAAACTCAGGCGATGCGCGAACAACTGGCGGCGGCGGGCTATACCCCTTTGTCGGCGGACGATAACCCCACGCACGCGGACGTGCTCGTCGTCAACTCCTGCTCGGTAACCGCCGAATCGGACCGCAAAGCGCGCCAACTGTGCCGCCGACTGCGGAGGGACAACCCCGCCGCGGTGCTCGTGCTTTGCGGGTGCTCGTCGCAGGCGTATCCCGATGCCGCCCGCGCCCTTCCCGTGGACGTGGTGCTCGGCAACAGCCGCCGCGCGGATTTGCTCCCCGCTATTGAGGAATTTTTGCAAACCCGCCGCCAAGTGGTGCGCGTGCCGGAGCATACAAAGCGGTTTGAACCGCTGTGTATCACCGATTTCGACGAGCGTACCCGCGCCTTTGTCAAAATTGAGGACGGGTGCAACCGCTTTTGCTCCTATTGCATTATCCCCACCGCCCGCGGACGCATTCGCTCGCGCGACCTCGGGTCGCTGAAAACCGAACTGTGTGCCCTCGCCGAAAACGGCTTTACCGAGGTGGTGCTCACCGGTATCAACCTCACCGCGTTCGGCAAAGAGGCGGGTCTCGACCTCGCCGATGCGGTCGCCCTCGCGGACGACGTGCCCGGCATTGAACGCGTGCGGCTCGGCTCGCTGGAACCGGAGGATATGACCCCCGAACTCATCAAAAAGCTGAAAGTGTGCGGAAAACTCTGCCCGCAATTTCATTTGTCTTTGCAAAGCGGGTGCGATGCTACCTTAAAACGGATGCGCCGCCGCTACGACACCGCGCTGTACGCCTCTATTTGCGAAGCGCTCCGCGCCGCGTTCCCCGGTTGCGCGATTACGACCGACGTGATGGTCGGCTTCCCCGGCGAGACGGAGGAGGAATTTGCCGCCTCCCTCGCGTTTGTGCGCGAAATCGGCTTTGCCCGCGCCCATGTGTTCGCTTACTCGAAGAGGGCGGGCACTCCCGCCGCTACCGCGCCCGCGCAGGTCTCGACAGCGGAAAAATCCCGCCGCAGTCACGAAATGACTGCCGTGTGCGCACAAACCCGCGATGCGTTTTGGGCGGCGCAGGTCGGCTCCGCCGCCCCCCTGCTCACCGAGCAAGACGACGGCGTTTGCACCGAGGGGTAT
>JAZRYM010000085.1:0-2233 GCA_045600765.1 Acutalibacteraceae bacterium
ATTCTCATCGCCATCCCCGTTGCGTACGTGACGATGAAAATCGAAAACGCGCTTTTCTCGAAAAAACCGAAAAAAGAAACGGCGCCCGCCGCATAATTGCATTGCTTTTGCTCACACTAACGGCAGAAGGAGTGTGGGAGAATGAAAAGCGGAATGAAATTTGTCAAAGGAATGGGTGTCGGCGCCGCGGTCGGTATGGTGTCCGGCGCGGTCGGTTACGCCCTTGTTAAGCAAAATCGGCACGGCGTGAAAAAGAACGTCTCCAAAGCGCTCAAAAGTATGAGCCAACTGGTGGACAACGTCGGCAATATGTTTTGACAAAAAGAAAAAGCCCCACACGGTTGTGTGGGGCTTTACTTCTTACAGGTGTTCTTCAATGTACGCGACGAGATCGCCGACGGTGCGGATTTTTTCGATGTCCTCATCCTGGATTTCCACGTCGAAAGTGTCTTCAAGCGACATCATCAAATCGACCACGTCCAGCGAGTCGGCACCCAGATCGTCGTCCAAGCGGGTGTCTTCGTTGAGCTCCGCTTCGTCCACGTCGAATTGGTTGCTCAAAATGGTTTTCACTTTTCCAAGAACCATAGTTTCGCCCTCTCTCCTTGTTGTAATCCTTTGGATTGGCTCCGTGAGCCTATAAAGATAGTATGCATAAAATGCGGTTTTGTCAATGGTTTTTTCAAAAATTTTTATTTTTCTTTTATTTTGCGGGTAAAAGGCTTGTGAAAAACGCAGAATTTCGGTATAATTTGTCATATATTATATAACCTAATTAGAAAGGAGGCTTTCCGATGACGTATTTTTGTTCCAGAGAAGCGACGTACCGCACGCCGCTCGGCGCGGTAGCGAACGACACCGCGGTGCATTTTCGATTGCGTCTTCCGCGCGACCTCGGTTGCCGTGCGGCGTTTTTGCGCGTGCACGTGGCAGGCAGTCCCGAACGGCAAGACGGACTTTTTTGGGCGGGTGAGGACGGAAACGGCGGCGAATGGTGGGAGTGTCATTTTACCCCCGCGACACCCGGCGTGTATTTTTACGATTTCCTTTTGCAGACGGACGGCGGGTATAAAACGCTGTCGGCGGCGTTTCGGGGAGGCTCCGTGCTATGTGACGGCGGCGACATTCACGAGATGTGGCAACTGACCTGTTTCGACAAAGCGTTTAAGACGCCCGACTGGCTTGCGGGCGGCGTGATGTATCAGATTTTCCCCGACCGCTTCTTCCGCTCCGGCGAGCCGAAGCGGGACACTCGCACCGACCGCGTGCTTCACGAGCGGTTTGATGAAGACGTCGCGTGGCAACCCGATTTTATGGGACGGGTGCACAACGACGACTTTTTCGGCGGCGACTTAAAAGGCATCGAACAGAAACTGGACTATCTCGCGTCGCTCGGTGTGACCTGCCTTTACCTCAACCCGATTTTCGAGGCGTTTTCCAACCACCGCTACGATACGGCGTGTTATGAGCGGGTGGATGCCCTGCTCGGCGACGAGGACGATTTGCGCGCGCTGTGCGCGGCGGCAAAGGAGCGGGGGATACGGGTGATTTTGGACGGCGTGTTCAGCCACACCGGCGACGACAGCGTGTATTTCAACCGCTACGGGCGGTACGACACGCCGGGTGCGTTTCAATCGAAAGAATCGCCCTATTTCTCGTGGTACCGCTTCCACGACTGGCCGGAGAACTACCAATCGTGGTGGGGCATCGACGTATTACCCGAAGTGGAGGAGACCGACCCCGCCTACCTCGACTATATGACGGGCGAAAACGGTATTCTCCGTCGCTGGATACAATGCGGCACCGCCGGTTGGCGGCTCGACGTGGCGGACGAGTTGCCCGACCCGTTTTTGTTCGCCCTGCGCCGCGCGGTGAAAGCGGAAGACCCCGATGCACTCGTGCTCGGCGAGGTATGGGAGGATGCGAGCCGCAAAGAGAGTTACGGCGCGCTGCGCCCGTATCTGCTCGGCGCGCAGCTGGACAGCGTGATGAACTATCCGTTTGCGGCGGCGATTCTCGACTTTTTGCGCGGCGGCAACGCGGGGATGTTTTACGACGCGGTGGAGCGGCTTTGTGAGCATTACCCGCCGCAGGTGTTGCGCCTGCTTATGAACCACATCGGCACGCACGATACCCCGCGTGCGCTCACCGCGCTTGCGGGCGAGCCGGACGGCGGGCGCGACCGCGCGTGGAAAGCCGCCCATCCGCTTTCGGACGAACAGCGCGCGCACGG
>JAZRYM010000086.1:0-3306 GCA_045600765.1 Acutalibacteraceae bacterium
TTTTCTTTCAGATAGTGTAAAATGTGTGTAGGACAATGTAATTCACCTCGTAATTTGTTTGTTTGGTCACTAACATTTTACACTATGTGAGTTACATTGTCTCCTTTTTTCTTAGTGTTGCACTTCAAATGATAACCTGTCCACCTCCCTCGTCAGAGGGAGGCAAGAAGTTGGCTTTCACTTGTGAAGAACGCCAATAGATGATTGAAACCGTAACGGAGGGAGAAAAATGGTAGAATACAACAAAAAGAATATTCCCCTCGCCAAAATAAAGCGGAAAAATATGACTCCGCAAGAAAGAAAACTGTGGCACTTGTTCTTAAAAACGTACCCTATTCGCTTTCAACGGCAAAAAGCAATCGGGGACTATATTGTGGATTTTTATTGTGCCAAAGCCAAACTGATTGTGGAACTGGACGGCGGAGGACATTATGTTGGCACTCAGCCGGAAAAAGATTTGATTCGCACAGAATATCTTGAACAAAGCGGATTTCGGGTGATTCGGTTTTTGAACACAGACGTGGATAAGGATTTTGAGGGAGTTTGTCGCCAAATTCAATTGGAAACGGAAACTGTTCTCTCCCCCAGTCAGCCCAAAGGCTGACAGCTCCCTCTGACGAGGGTGTCAAGACGGGGTTAGCGGCTTTATTCATTGTAAAGCGAAAGAAAAAGGAGGTGGGACGATGAAACTCGGCGAATTGGAAATCACGGGAAAAGCGGCACTCGCGCCAATGGCGGGCGTTGCCGACCGCGCGTTTCGGCTGCTTTGCCGCGAATACGGCGCGGCGTTTACCGTCAGCGAAATGGTCAGCGCCAAAGGCTTATGTTACGGCGACCGAAAAAGTCGCGAACTGCTCGTGCTGGACGAGGGCGAACGTCCCGCCGCCATTCAGTTGTTCGGCGACGACCCCGCCGTGATGCGCGAAGCCGCACAAATCGCCGTAGAGGTCGCGCACCCCGACTGGATTGACATCAATATGGGGTGTCCCGCGCCGAAAATCGTCGGCAACCATTGCGGAAGCGCCCTGTTACGCGAGCCGGCACTGTGCGGCAAACTGGTCGGCGCGGCGGCAAACGCGGTGGATGTGCCCGTGACCGCCAAAATGCGGCTCGGCTACGCGAAAAACGAAAAAACCGCCGTGGCGGTCGCAAAAGAATGTGAACAAAACGGCGCCGCGGCGGTGACGGTACACGGCCGCACCCGCGAGCAGATGTACGCCCCACCGGTCGATTGGAACGGCATCCGCGAGGTAAAAGCGGCGTTGTCGATTCCCGTTATCGGCAACGGCGACGTGTACGATGCGCGCGCCGCCGCCGCGATGTATGAGCAAACGGGGTGCGACCTTGTGATGGTTGGACGCGGCGCGCTCGGCGCACCGTGGGTGTTCGCCGAAATCCATGCCTATCTCGAAAACGAGCGGTGGTTGCTCCCAAAACCCGTCGCGGCGCGAATGGCGGTGCTCTACCGCCAGGCGGAACTCGCGGCATCGTTTAAGGGCGAGGCACTCGCCCTACTGCAAGCGCGCAAGCACGCCGCGTGGTATATGCGCGGACTGCGCGGTGCGGCGGAATTTCGTCGCCGCGCGGGCGAACTGCGCTCGCTCGCCGATTTGGAAGCGCTGTGCGCCTTTGTAGTCAAAGAAAACGAGGGATGTGAACTGCCCACCGGCTTCACTCCGCCCGACGTATAATTTCCGATAACGGCCCGTCTTTTTTTCCTCCTTTCTGCATAGGGTTATAGCAGAACGAAAAAGGGAGGATAAAAAGATGAGCCGTTTGTTTTTGCCCGAGGGAATTCGGGTGGACTATTATGAAAATTGCAAAGCCATCAGCACCAAAGAGGGACTTGCGGATGCCATGCGCGAGGAGCGCCTTTTGGAAGCGCGCGCGGTGGTATGCGATGCCGACCATAACCTGCACGTCGATTTGTCGGCGGCGGGTGTGCGCGGCATTATTCCGCGAAGCGAGGGCGCCATGGGAATTGAGGATGGCTCAACACGGGACATCGCGCTGATAGCGCGCGTATCCAAAGCGGTGTGCTTCATCGTCACCGACCTGCGCGAAACGGAGACGGGCACGGTGGCGATTTTGTCCCGCCGCCTTGCACAAGAGCGGTGTCGGCGAGACTATTTGGCAACGCTTCGCCCGGGCGATATTATCCCCGCGCGGGTCACGCGGCTTGAAAGTTTCGGCGCGTTTTGCGACGTGGGGTGCGGGCTTCCCGCCCTACTCCCCATTGCCGCCTTGTCGGTCAGCCGCATTTCTCACCCCGCCGACCGCTTGACCGTCGGGCAGGATATTCCCGCGGTGGTGACGTCGGTTGCCGACGGGCGCATCACGTTGTCGCAACGGGAATTGTTCGGCACATGGGAGGAAAACGCCCGCCTGTTCGCGCAGGGCGAAACGGTGGCGGGTATCGTCCGTTCGGTGGAGCCGTACGGCGTGTTTGTGGAGTTGACCCCGAATTTGGCGGGGCTTGCCGAACCGCACGAAGACGTCAAAGTCGGGCAAGCGGCAGGCGTCTACATCAAAAACATTTTGCCCGAAAAGATGAAAGTGAAATTGGTCATTATCGACAGCCATTTCACGTTACCTGCTCGCCCAAACCCACGCTATTTTCTGACCGAGGGACACATCGACCGTTTTGAGTATTCCCCGCCCGGTTGCCCGAAACAAATCGTCAGCGATTTTACGAAACCGTAACAAAAACCACCCGCATAAGAAAAGCACCCGCAAGGGTGCTTTTCTTAATAAAGAATGAAAAAGGATACCCCACCCGCCAAAACGACGGGTGGGGTGAAATCTGTAATAAGAAAGGCGGAGGATGCAACTCTCATCCTCCGCCTTGGCTTATGATTTAATTAAATCAAACCGTTCCTAAATTAGGTCTTACGAACCCGCACCCGTCGTCGTGCAGTTGGTGGTCACGATACCATCAGCAGTAATCGTGGCGGTAATATCGCCATTGCCATACTGTTTGGAGGTGTATTTGACAACAGTTCCGGAATAAGTCGAATCGGCCCACTCTTGACCGCCCTCTTTGAGCTTATAGGTACCCGCAGCGAACGTTTCCGGATCCGCCATGTAGGCAGCAGCGACGAGAGATTTCAGCGAACGGGCGTTCGCCTCGTCAGTACGGATTCTGGATTTCTCCAACGCGGAGGTGAAGGTCGGGATGGCGATGGCAATCAAAATCGCGATGATGGCGATAACAATCAGCATCTCCATAAGGGTGAAGCCTTTTTTGTTCATCTTTTTCATAGAGCATTTCTCCTTTTCTAAAAAAAATAATAATGAGTTGTACGC
>JAZRYM010000087.1:0-36510 GCA_045600765.1 Acutalibacteraceae bacterium
ACTTGATGTGCAAGGGGTTGCGAAAGATTATCTCAAACTGAAATACGCGAAAGGGGACGTGTTGTACGTTCCCGTAACGCAGTTGGACCTCGTGTCGAAATACATCGGCGCTTCGGAGGAGGCGGCGGTAAAATTGCACCGCCTCGGCGGACAGGAATGGCAAAACACCAAGTCGCGCGTGCGCTCGGCGGTGAAAGACATTGCCAAAGACCTTATCGCGCTCTATTCCAAGCGGATGGCGACACCCGGGTTTGCGTTTGAGCCCGACGAGGAGTGGCAATACGACTTTGAGCGCCGCTTCGAGTTTGAGGAGACGGAAGACCAGTTGCGGTGCACCGAGGAAATTAAGCGGGATATGGAACGTCCCGTGCCGATGGACCGCCTGCTTTGCGGTGACGTGGGCTTCGGCAAGACGGAAGTGGCGCTTCGTGCCGCGTTCAAATGCGTGTCGCAGGGGAAACAATGCGCGATTTTGGTGCCTACCACTATTTTGGCGTTTCAGCATTATCAGTCGCTTATCAAACGGTTTGAGGGGTTTCCCGTGCGGGTGGAAATGCTCTCCCGTTTCCGCACGGCAAAACAGCAGGAAAAAACGCTTGCGGCGCTCAAACGCGGCGAGGTGGAAATTGTGGTCGGCACCCACCGTCTGTTATCGAAAGACGTGGAGTTTCACGACCTCGGTTTGTTTATTGTGGACGAGGAACAGCGGTTCGGCGTTACGCAAAAGGAACGGCTGAAAGAGATGACTCCGAACGTGGATGTGCTCACCTTGTCGGCAACGCCCATTCCGCGCACCCTCAATATGGCGCTTTCGGGCATTCGCGATATGTCCATTATCGAGGAGGCGCCGCAAGACCGCCGTCCCGTGCAAACGTACGTGTTGGAACACGACAACGGGGTGCTGCTCGAAGCCATTCGGCGGGAACTGCGGCGCGGCGGGCAGGTGTATTATCTGCACAATCGCGTGGAGGATATTGAGCGAGTGGCGGTCAACCTGAAAACCCGGTTGCCGGACGCGACCGTGGCGGTGGCGCACGGGAAAATGAGCGAGGAGCAACTGTCCGATATTTGGCGGCGGGTGATGGAGCAGGAAATCGACGTGCTCGTGTGCACCACCATTATCGAGACGGGCGTGGATATTGCGAACGTCAACACGCTGATTATTGAGCACGCCGACCGTTTCGGGCTGTCGCAGCTGCACCAGTTGCGCGGACGGGTCGGGCGGTCGTCGCGGCGCGCGTTCGCGTATCTCACGTTCAGCCGCGGCAAAGTGCTGACCGACATTTCCGCCAAGCGGCTGGAAGCGATGCGGGAGTTTACCGAGTTCGGCGCGGGATTCAAAATCGCCATGCGCGATATGGAGTTGCGCGGCGCGGGCAACTTGCTCGGCGCGCAACAGCACGGACATATGGAGTCGGTGGGATACGATTTGTATTTGAAAATGTTGGGCGACGCGGTGGCGGAGCAAAAAGGTGAGGTGCAAAAACCCCGCGAGGAGGAGTGCCTCATCGACTTGCAGGTGCCGGCGCACATTCCCGATTCGTACATTGCTGACCACGCGGCGCGGCTTGACGTGTATCGCCGCATCGCCGATATTCGCACGCCGGACGATTCGTTTGACGTGTATGACGAACTGATTGACCGCTTCGGCGAGCCGCCGACGGCGGTGCAGGGGCTTATCGATGTGGCGCTGTTACGCAATATGGCGGCGGGGCTCGGCATTTTTGAGGTCAAACAGCAGGCGGACACGTTGCTCCTCAAACCGCGCGTGCTCGATATGGAACTGGGTGCGCGGTTGTCCTCTGCCCTCAAAGGGCGCGTGATGATTTCGGCGGGCAAAATGCCCTATTACGCGGTGAAGATGAAAAAAGGATTGTCGTCGCTCGACACGTTGCGCGAGGCGCTGACGGCGGCAACGGAAGAAAAAACGGAAGCGGGGGAGAGAAAATGAACGAGAGTATCGGAAGTCGGTCGCGACCGCTGATTTTGGCATCGGGTTCCCCGCGGCGGCGCGAAATTTTGGAAAAATTGGGTGTCGCCTTTTCCGTTTGCCCCGCCAAAACGGAGGCGGGAATTGACGGGGCTTTGCCGCTGTGCGAGGCGGTGACGGCGGTGGCGCGTGCCAAAGCGGAGGAGGTTGCCGCCGAACATCCCGGCCGGGCGGTGCTCGGCGCGGACACGGTGGTGGCGCTCGGTGAAACGGTGCTCGGAAAACCGCGCGACGCGGAGGATGCCGCACGGATGCTGGCACTTCTTTCGGGCAAAGAACATCGCGTGGTGACCGCCGTGTGGGTTATCGACGAAGCGGGGCACGGGCAGGGGTTTGCAAGCGACAATCGCGTGACCTTTGCGCCGCTTTCGGAGGCGGATATTGCGGAATACGTCGCGACCGGCGAGCCGCTTGACAAAGCGGGCGCATACGGGATTCAAGGAGTCGGCGGACGGTACATTACCCGCCTTTGCGGCGATTTTTATGCTGTGATGGGATTGCCGACGGGCGATTTATGGCGATTTTTGCGGGAAATTTCTTAAAAAATTGCAAAAATTTTCCAAAAATATTAAAAATAGGTGTTGTGCAAACGAAAAAAAGTGTATATAATAATCCTAATATGGGATTTTGTTGGAAGAAAGGACGTTTTCTCTATGTTTATGTTTAACTGCGATGTGGGTATCGACCTCGGTACCGCGAACACCCTCGTGTTTATGCGGGGTAAAGGCATTGTGTTGCGTGAACCGTCGGTGGTGGCGGTGGACGTGAAAAAGTCCGAAGTGCTCGCCGTCGGCAAAGAGGCGAAAGATATGATTGGCAGAACGCCCGGTTCCATTTCGGCGGTGCGTCCGCTGAAAGACGGCGTGATTGCCGACTTTGAAGTGACGAGCGAGATGTTGCGCTATTTCATCAAAAGCGCGGTGCGTTCTACCTTCTTCCGTCGCACGCGCCTTATCGTGTGCATCCCTTCCGGCGTGACCGAAGTGGAGCGCCGCGCGGTGGAAGATGCCGCCCGTCAAGCGGGTGCGCGCGAAGTGGAACTGGTGGAAGAGCCGATGGCGGCCGCTATCGGCGCGGGTCTTAAAGTGGAAGAAGCCGCCGGTTGCATGATTGTGGACATCGGCGGTGGTACGTCGGAAGTCGCGGTGATTTCGCTCGGCGACATTGTCGCATCCTGCTCGGTGCGTACCGCGGGCGATGATTTTGATGAAGCCATCATTTCCTACATCAAGAAGAAATACAACCTGCTCATCGGTGAGCGCACGGCGGAGAACGTGAAAATCGAAATCGGCTCGGCGTTCCCCTATGAGAACGAGGGCGAAATGGAGATTAAAGGGCGCAACCTGCTCGACGGTCTGCCGAAGAACATCACCATTACCGCCGAGGAAGTGCGCGAAGCGTTGACCGATGCGGTCAGCGCTGTGGTGGATGCTATCCGCTCCACCCTCGAAACCACGCCGCCGGAGCTGTCGGCGGACATCATCGACAACGGTATTATGCTGACGGGCGGCGGCGCGTTGCTCCGCGGGCTTGACACGCTCATTTCCCGCGAGACGGGAATGCCGGTACACGTGGCGGAAAGTCCGCTCGATTGCGTGGTCAACGGCACGGGCAAATGCCTCGACATCGGCGCGACCGGCAATTTCCGCTCGAACCGTCGCTGACAACAACCGAAGAGGGCAGATCGGTGCGGCGCGTCGCCGTGCGGTCTGCCTTTTTTGACCGAAACGAGTTTTTTGCGAAAGAACGGCTCTTTGCCCGAAACGAACAGAAACCGAACGAAAGGGGGTCTCGCTTTTGAAAGATTTTTGGAAAAGCCGCGGGTTTAAGGTGCTCGCGTGCGTGGCGGCGTTTTTCATCGGGATGATGATTTACGCGGCAACCACCGGATTTCAGACGATTACCGGCGCGGTGTTAAAACCGATGCAAAGCGGGATTTCCGCTGTGTCGGACGGGATTCGCGGGTTGTTCGGTGAGTCGGCGAAATCGCTGAAAAAGGAAAATGCGGCGCTGAAAGAAGAAATAAACGCCTTGCGTAAACAGCAGGTGGAACTGGAAGAGTTGCGCCGCCAAAACGAGACGTACAAGGAATTTTTGGCGCTGAAAGAGGAAAATCCCGACTTTTTGTTTGTGGATGCGCGCGTGATTGCCGCCGATCCCACCGACCCGTACGGGAACTTTACCGTCGGCGCGGGGTCGCTTTCGGGCGTGCAAGCGGGCAATGCGGTGATGACACCCGAAGGGCTTGTCGGCGTGGTCAGCGACGTGGGACTCAACTACGCCAAAGTGAAAACGGTGCTTGACCCGTCGCTTCAAATCGCCGCGTATGACAGCCGCACGCGGGAAGACGGGCTCACCGGCAACGACTATCTGCTTGCCGCTGACGGCAAACTGAAACTGTGCCGTCTTATGCGTGACACGACCGCCGCGGCGGGCGATTTTGTGGTGACCTACGGCGGGCAATACCCGTCCGGACTTCTTATCGGCAAAGTGACGGCGGTGAAATCGGAGACGGACGGATTGAGCAAATACGCCGAAGTAGAGCCGTTTGCACCGGTGTCGGCGGTGGCGGAAGTGTTCGTCATCACCCATTCGGAGGAGGCGGAACCGTGAGCGGGCGAAAAACGTTACACGGCGGCAACCCGCTTTCCGCCGTAAGGGAAAAATACGTGCAGTGGACGGCGTACGGGCTTCTTTTGCTTGCCGCGTTTTTACTGCAATCCGCGCCGCACGCGCTTCAAATCGCGGGGACAAAACCGCTTTTGTTGCTGCCGCTGACCGTTTCTATCGGCCTGTTTACCGGGCCGCTCGGCGGCGGAATTGCGGGCGCGGTTGCCGGGTTTTTATGGGACCTTTACAGCGACGGCCTTTTGGGATTTCACGGACTGTTTTTGCTCGTTATCGGGTGCGTGTGCGGATTGCTCGTCGTGTTGCTTATGCGCAACAACCTTTTGACCGCCACCTTGCTTTGCGCCGGTGCGTTGCTCTTGCAAGTGCTGTACGACTGGGGACTTTCGTACCTGCTTCTTTTGCGCGACCACCCTTTTTCGGCGCTGTGGCACACCTATTTGCCGTGCGCGCTGTATACCCTGCTTTGTGCGCCGATTTTGTATCTTTTGACCTTGTGGGTCAACGTGTTTTTGCAAAAACACGACTGACAAAGAAAAAAGGAGGAATCGCCCGTGGACAAGCCGCAAAACAAGCCAAGCCGCCGCGTGGCGGTTCTTTGCGTTCTTGTGAGCCTTTTTGTGGCGACGTATATCATCCGGCTGTTCCAAATTCAAATTGTGAACGGCGAGAAATACGCCACGCAGGTATATTCGGGAAACCGTACCAAATTGCCGGTTGCCGCCACGCGCGGCGAAATTCTTGATTGCAACTTAACGCCGCTTGTTGTCAACCAAACCAGTTACACCGTGACGATTGACTACAACTATTTTCCGCGCGGGGACAAGCCGGAGATACAACAGCAACAAAACGAAATTCTCCTCACGCTGTGCGATTTGCTGTCCGCGGCAGGCGAACGGTGGAACGATACGTTACCCCTTTCCGAAACGGCGCCCTACACGTTCGTGAAAGGGTGGGAATCCGCGGCGGATACGCTGAAAACGGATTTGCGTTTAGCCATTTACGCCACGGCGGACAACTGTATGGCGGCGCTGATAGACGCCTACGGACTTTCGGAATACGATGCCGAAACGGCACGGATGCTCGCCGGCGTGCGGCGCGAAATGGAGACGCGGGAGTTTTCGTCTACCAATCCCTTTGTTTTCGCGCAAAACGTGTCGAAAGAGACATCGTATGCGATTGGCGAGCGGTCGGCGGCTCTGCCCGGCGTGACGGTGGAACTGACTCCCGAACGCCGCTATTTGACCGGCACCCACGCGGCGCACATTCTCGGCACGGTGGGTCTTTTGTCGGACGACGAGTATGCACAGGTCAAGGACGACGGCTATTCGTACAACGACGTGATTGGGAAAAACGGTGTGGAGCAGGCGATGGAAGCGGTTTTGCGCGGTCAAAACGGTGAGCGCACCCTCCAAAAAGACAGCGACGGCAAGGTGGTCAGCGAGACGGAGACGGTGGCGCCCGTGCCGGGAAGCGCGGTGGCGTTGACCGTCGATTTGACGCTCCAAAAGAAAGTGGAAGCCGCGCTCGATGAGACGGTAAAAGAAATGCGCGGGCAACCGGCGGGCTACGACGGGCAGGATATTTCCTCCGGCGCGGCGGTGGTGCTTGACGTGCGGGACAATTCCATTAAAGCGATTGCCAGCTGGCCGACGTTTGACATCAACCGCTATTACGAGGATTACGGCAAACTGCTGAACGACCCCGACAACCCGCTCTTTAACCGCGCGCTGGACGGCGGGTTTGCGCCCGGTTCCACTTTCAAGCCTGCGATGGCAATCGGTGCGCTGAACGAGGGGCTTATCACGAAAAATTACACTTTCTATTGCGGGAGCTGGTACCGCCATTACCAAAACGAGGGATTGCTTATCCACTGTATGGCAGACCACGGCAACTGCAACGTGGTGTATGGTATCGGTAAATCGTGCAACGCCTTTTTCTGCGAGATGGGACGACTTCTCGGCATTGAGCGAATGAACGATTACTGTCAGCAACTGGGTCTCGGCGTCAAAACCGGCGTGGAAATCGGCGAATCGGCGGGATTGCTTGCCGGCCCGACGGAGCGCGAGGAGGCGGGCGGTATTTGGGTGCCTGCCGATGCCTCGCAAGCGGCGATTGGGCAGTCGGACAATATG
Organism: Acutalibacteraceae bacterium; assembly: GCA_045600765.1. GTDB lineage: Bacteria > Bacillota > Clostridia > Oscillospirales > Acutalibacteraceae > RGIG426. Next base: position 6,754 of record JAZRYM010000087.1, read on the forward strand.
ATTACGCCGGTGCAACTCGCCACCTACGTCAGCACCATTGCCAACCGCGGTACGCGGTATCAGACCCACCTTGTGTCGGCGGTGCTCGGCTATGACGGGACGGTACAAAAAACGAAAAAAACGGTCGCACACCAAATGGACGTACGTCCCGACGTGTGGGACACGGTGAAGCAGGGAATGCTCCTCACCGCGACGGACGGCACGGCGACGCGCTTTTTTGTCGGTGCGGACTACAAATTTGCCGCGAAAACGGGTACGGCGGAAGCGGGCAACGGCGGCTCCGACCACGGTGTATTTATCGGGTATGCGCCCGCGGATGCGCCGCGTTACGCGGTGGCGGTTGTGATGGAAAACGGCACGGCAACCGGCTCGGGACGGCTCGCACGCAAGGTGATGGATGCCTGCTTTGCCGTGAATGCCACCGGAAAAGAGGATACACCGCACGGCGTTTTAATTTTCTGATGATTTTTGTGAAAACAACGAAAAAAGATTTGCTTTTCACTTGAAAAAATGCTATACTGTCTATAACTGTAAAATCAAAATTATAAATTGGGGAGGGAAACACGATGGGACTGACGACGGTGATTACGTCCGGCAAGGGCGGCGTCGGAAAATCCACCCTTTCGGCAGGGCTCGGTTGCGCGCTGGCGGAGCGGGGACAAAGCGTCCTCATTTTGGACGGCGACGCGGGGCTTCGTAGTTTGGATATGATTACCGGCGTGGCGGGCGAAACCGTGTTTGACCTCTCGGATATTTTCGCGGGCAACTGCGAGCCGGTGCGCGCCATTTATTCGTCGCCGGTGTATCCCGGCGTGTCGCTGATTCCCGCGCCGGTGCAGATGCAAAATCTCTGCACGCCCGATGAATTGCGCCGCTTGTGCAAAGGGTTTACCCGCTACTTCGACCACGTGATTGTGGATTGTCCCGCCGGTGTCGGCGAGGGATTTGAAGCGGCGTGTGTTGCCGCCGACCGTGCGCTGATTGTGACCACACCCGATATGGTGTGCGCGCGCGACGGCGCGATTGTGGCGGACTTGCTTCGGGCGAAAGGTGTGTCGGCGCGGCTGATTATCAACCGCTTGCGCGCAACACCCATTTTGAGAGGGCTGACCCCTGACGTGGACGATATTATCGACACGGTGGGGGTGCGGCTCATCGGTATTTTGCCGGAGGATGAAAAGGTCGCGATTGCGTCCGCCAACGGCAACCCGCTTCCGCGCAATTCCACCGCAACCGACGGATTCCGCAAAATCGCGGCGCGGTTGCTCGGGGAACAACCGGCGCTGTTACCGCTTGAAAAATTGGCGCCGTAACGCCATTCCGTTTCCAAAAGCCCAAAAACCACACCACCTACATTGCTTTTCAGAAAGGGGAAAGATGTATGAATATCGCACTGATTGCACACGACACGAAAAAGGAACTGATGGTGCAGTTTTGCATTGCCTACTGCGGCATTTTGTGCCACCACGATTTGGTGGCAACCGGCACGACCGGCAACCTCGTCAGCGAGGCGACGGGGCTGAAAATCACCTGCCAAATGAGCGGGCAAAACGGCGGTGACCAGCAGATTTCCGCCCGTATCGACTGCAACGAGATTGATTTGGTGCTCTTTTTCCGTGACGCGGTCAGCACGCGCGAGGATGACCCGAACGACCTCGAAATGCTCCGCCTTTGCGACAAGAACAACATTCCTGTCGCGACCAACATTGCAACCGCGGAAGTGCTGATTCATGGTTTGGCGCGCGGCGACCTCGATTGGCGCAACATCGTTAATCCCCGCAAATAAGAGCGATTTTTCGTTTTATGAATTTTTCAAAACGCGCACACGGTGCGCGTTTTGTTCCGCTGAAAGTCCGATTTTTTCAAGGAGACACCGTTATGGAAATGATTACCAAAGCGCCGCGCGGCACCGGCGACGTGTTACCCGCCGACAGCCACCGCTGGCAACATATTGAACAGACCTGCCTTGCGATTGCGCGGGATTTCGGGTTTCGTGAAATCCGTACCCCCGTGTTTGAACATACCGAACTGTTTTTGCGCTCGGTCGGCGAGACGACCGACGTGGTGCAAAAGGAAATGTACACTTTTGAGGACAAGGGCAAACGCTCGGTGACGTTGCGGCCGGAAGGTACGGCGAGCGCGGCGCGGTTGCTGCTTGAAAGCGGGCTGTATGCCGGCGCGCTTCCCGTCAAAACGGCGTACGTTACCTCCTGCTACCGCTACGAAAAACCGCAGGCGGGCCGCTTGCGCGAGTTTCACCAGTTCGGCGTGGAATGTTTCGGTGCCGCCTCTCCCGTGGCGGATGCGGAAGTGATTGCGCTCGCCAACGCGATTTTGCAGGAGTTCAAGGTGCCGGACGTGACCTTGTACATCAATTCCATCGGTTGTCCGACCTGCCGCGCGGAATATCAAAAGGCGCTGAAAGCCTATTTTGAGGCGAAAAAGGACGAGCTGTGCGAGACGTGCCGCGACCGGTTGGAGCGCAACCCGATGCGTATTCTCGATTGCAAGTCGCCGGTGTGCAGTGAGATTGCCGCCGGTGCGCCGAAAATCCTCGATTATCTGTGCGACGATTGCCGCGACCATTTTGAGGCGGTGAAAGCCTGCCTTACCGCGGCGGAAATTCCTTTTGAAATTGACGAAAACATTGTGCGCGGGCTCGATTATTACACCCGAACCGTGTTTGAATTTGTGTCTGCGGCACCCGCGCTCGGCACGCAATCCACCGTGCTCGGCGGCGGGCGGTACGACGGGCTGATTGAAGAACTCGGCGGGCCGCACCTGCCGTCGCTCGGTTTTGCGATGGGGCTTGAACGATTGCTTATCGTGCTTGATGCGTGCGGCTACAAGTTCCCCGAACCGACCGGGTGCGAGGTGTATTTGGCGCCGATGGGCGACGCGGCGGCAAAAGCGTGTTTTGCGCTTGCCAATCGGTTGCGCGCCGGTGGCGTTGCCACCGAAACGGACGTGGCGGGTCGCGGGCTGAAAGCCCAAATGAAGTACGCCGACAAGCTCGGCGCGCGGTACGTCATCGTGGTGGGCGACAACGAGCTGGAAACGGGCGACGTGCAGCTGAAAGAGATGAAAACGGGAGAGGTGACTCCCGCGAAACTGGACGACAGTTTGTATACCCTGCTTTACAACAAAGCGCTTGACCGGCAGTTGTCGGGCGTGGCGGATTTGCTTGCCGAAGTGGCGGAATGAGTTTTCCCCGTTTGCATAGTACATTTTGATTTTTCGATTTTTTGATTTTTACTTTACACCTTGGGAGGGGTTTTTGTGGCAGAGACCTTAAAAGGGCTGTCCCGCACCCACTATTGCGGAACGCTTCGGATGGAACACGTCGGACAGGAGGTGACGCTGTGTGGCTGGGTTCAGCGTCAGCGCGACATCGGGCAGTTGATTTTTGTCGATTTGCGCGACCGTACCGGCATTGCACAACTCGCGTTTGACGATGCGACCGACCGCGCCGTGTTTGACAAGGCGTTTACCGTGCGCGGCGAATACGTGCTTGCGGCGAAAGGCGTGGTGCGTGAGCGCTCGTCCAAAAACCACGACATTCCGACCGGCGACGTGGAAGTGTTTGTCACCGAGTTGCGTATTCTCAACAAAGCGGAGACCCCGCCGTTTGAGATTGTGGAAAACAGCAACGCTTCCGAACTGCTCCGGTTACAGTACCGTTATCTTGACCTGCGCCGTCCCGATTTGCAGAAAAATTTGATGTTCCGTCACCGTGTGGCGAAAGTGGCGCGCGATTTCTTTGATGCCAACGGGTTTTTGGAGATTGAAACACCGATGCTCATTCGCTCCACGCCGGAGGGCGCGCGCGATTTCCTCGTGCCGTCCCGCACGCACAACGGCAGTTTTTACGCGCTGCCGCAGTCGCCGCAGTTGTATAAACAGCTGTCGATGGTGGCGGGGTTTGACCGCTACGTGCAGTTGGCGCGGTGCTTCCGCGACGAAGACCAGCGCGCCGACCGTCAGCCGGAATTCACCCAAATCGACCTCGAAATGTCCTTTGTGGACGTGGAGGACGTGCTCGCGATGGGCGAGAAGTTCATCGCCTATCTGTTTGAAAACGTGTTGAACGAGAAAGTGGCGTTGCCGCTTCCGCGTTTGACCTACACCGACGCGATGTCCCGCTTCGGTTCGGACAAGCCGGACACCCGGTTTGGTATGGAACTGAAAGATGTGAGCGACCTCGTGAAAGAGTGCGGGTTCGGCGTGTTCTCCGGCGCGATTGCCGACGGCGGGATGGTGAACGCCATTGTCGCCGAGGGCGGCGCGACCGTGCTTACCCGCAAAGAAATCGACAAGCTGACCGAGCAAGCCCGCGGCATCGGCGCGAAAGGGCTCGCGTGGGTGCGGTGGACGGCGGACGGCGTGTCCTCGTCGTTCGGTAAGTTTCTCGCCGAGGGCGAAATGGACGCATTGCTCGATTTCCTCGGCGCAAAAGAGGGCGACGTGGTGCTCTTTGTCGCCGACCGCATCAAAAAGCACGTGCAAACGGTGCTCGGCGCGCTTCGTCTCACGGTTGCCGAAAAACTGGACGTCAAGCGTGAGGGGTACAACCTGCTTTGGATTACCGAGTTCCCGTTCTTCGAGTGGAACGAGGAGACGGAGCATTGGGACGCGATGCACCACCCCTTTACCTCGCCGCTGGACGAGTGTATCCCGTACCTCGACAGCGCACCCGAAAAGGTGTTCGCCAAAGCGTATGATTTGGTGTTGAACGGCGAGGAACTGTGCAGCGGGTCGATTCGTATTACCGACCCGGAACTGCAAAATCATATGTTCCGCGCGCTCGGGTTTACCGATGAGCAGGCGCACGAGAAATTCGGCTTTTTGCTGGATGCGTTCCGCTACGGTGCGCCGCCGCACGGCGGTATGGGCATCGGGCTTGACCGCCTCGTGATGCAAATGCTTAAAGCCTCGTCGCTCCGCGACGTGGTGGCGTTCCCGAAACTGCAAAATATGGTGGAACCGATGACCTCTTGCCCCGCGCCCGTGGACAACGAGCAACTGGAAGAACTCGGCATTACCGTCACCGCAAAAGAATAAGAAAATCCCGCAACCAAAGGGAGTGCCCACGGTTGCGGGATTTTTTACAGAGCAGCGTATCGGTTGCTTTATGTGCTCGTCGCCAGGATGTTTTTCAAGGCGGCGAGTTCTTTTTTTACTACCGCGTTGTCGCAGGCGGTGTCAAAGCCCGCCTCGGTCATATAGCGATAACTGAACAGCACAAAGCCGGAAATTTCGGGGGTTTGGCGCAGGGTTTGCACCTGGCGCGCCAAAATGTCGCCGCCGTGCGCCCATTCCGTTTTGCCCTCGCCTGCCCACGCATCTTCGCGCAAGCCCGCTTTATACATTGCGAGACCGACGTACAGTTTGACCGATTCGGCGCGCGCAAGGGCGTTCCATTCGGCGACCGCATCGGCAAACGGCGCGGCGCTGTTTTCAAAGCCGTAGTAGAGTTGCGGGCAGAGATAATCCACGCAGTCGGGCGTGTTCAGCCACGTTTTTACGTCGGCATACAGAGCGGCAACGTCCGTCTCGACGTTGCCGGCGGGGGAGATGCCGAACTGCGCGCGCGGGTTGAGCGAATGGGTGAGCGCGCAGGCGCGTTTTACAAAATCGGTCACGTGCGCGCGACGAAAATCGGCGAGCGAGCCGGACGCGGCGGTGTAGCCGAGGTCGAATTTTTGCGCCGTTTTCGGCACGCCGGAGGGGTAAAAATAGTCGTCAAAATGGATGCCGTCTACATCGTACTTTTTGAGAATTTCCTCTATGCCGGAAAGAAGCGTTTTTTTCACCGTTTCGGAAGCGGGGGAGTAATATGTTTTGCCGCTAAAGGGGAACGTGTCGGCACACACGGCGTTTTCGGCGTTTCCCACGCGGTAGGGGTTGAGCCACGCATGAAACGCGATGCCGCGGCGGTGGGCGGCGGTCAGCGCGTAGTCGAACGGGTCAAACCCCGCGGCGAGCAGGGTTTTTACTTTCGGGACGACGGGGAAAATCGCGGAGTTGTAGTAGGCATCGGAGTTCGCGCGCGCGTGGAAAAAGACGGTGTTGATGCCGGTGGCTTTGCAGGTGTCGAGCGCGCTGTCGAGCGCTGTTTTGGTGGCGGCGACGGTGGGTTTTAGGAGCGATTCCACCTCGTAGTAGGCCATCCACACGCCGCGCAGTTCCTCGTTTTCGGCGGGGAGCGGGTCGGCGGCGGTCGCCGAGAGGGCGGTCGTTGCGGTAGCGGTTATCTTTTCGGTCGTTTTGGTGGCGGTGGCGCACACGGCGGCACACGACACAATCAGCGCGATGACGAGGAGCGCCGCAAACACCTGTTTCATTGTGCCGTCACCTCGTTCTTTTCTTTTCAAAGTCAGTCGTCCTTTCTCAGCATATCACGACGATAGGTTCCTATCAATCGGAGACTTTTTCCAATCGGACGGGTTACAGCGCCAGATACAACAGCGCCAACACGAGGGTGGTTGACCCGCCGTTTTTGGCGAGCAGTAACGCGAGCACCAACAGCAAAATCTGCTCTTTATCGCAGGTGGGTTTTGTCTGCCGGGGTAGGTTTTGGTTGAAACGGGGTAGGTTTTGGTTTTCTTGTGGCGGCGGGAACGGCGGCGGTCGGTGTGCCCGCATGGAAGCGGCGGTGCGGCGATAGACGGGCGGCGGAGAAAATGAGTTTTCCGCCGCGATGCGGTGGGAGGCTTGTTGCATACGCTCTACCCGCCGCGCCGCTTCCCGTTGCATTTCCCAGATACTGGGTTCCATAAAGGCACCTCCTTACGACCGCAACAGCGGCAACAATCGCGATAATTCCAACAGTTTAATGGCTTCGTCCAATTTCTTTTCCCGCTCGCCGTGCAAATAAGGGCGAAGCGCTTTGAGCAGGGCGGTGTCGTCCGTTTGCGGCAAGGGCGGCAACGCGGGCGGCGGTGCGAATGGGGTTGCGGGCGGCGAGGGTGGTGACGAGGGTGGCTTTGTTGCGGGTGCGGGTTCGGGTGATGCGGCGCTTTCCGCGCCGCCCGTCACAGAAGCGAGCATCGCCTGCATTTTTGCCATGGCGGCGGGGTCGGACAGCAAGCGGTCAAGCCGTTCGTTTAAGTCGTCCATCGGCTCATCCCTTTCCGTCCCACGCCCGCAAAAGGTCTTGCAGTTCCGGGCGGGCAAGTAGAGTTTTCATGGCGTTTTCGTCCGCGAGCAGGGTGTCGAGCCGTGCGGCATCGGCGGGAGAAAGCCGATTTTTCAGGGCTTGCGCGTTGTTGGTTTGAAGCGCCTGCGACAGTTCCGCGGCGTTCATTCCGAGGCGGGACGATGCCTCGCGCAACAGCGCCTCTTTTTGGGAGTTGTTCAGCGGTGGTGTGTTCATAAAACCTCTTCCTTTCTGTGAAAAAGTGTGGTATACTGTCTATGTATCAAAAGCCTATGAGAGGGGAGTGCCCATTATGCGCATCGTGGTGGTTGCCGACGTGCACGGAAATGAGGACGCTTTGCGGCGCGTATTACAAGCGGAGTCGGCGCGGCACGTGTTTTGCCTCGGTGACGGGGTGCGGGAATACGAGACACTTTCGGCGGAATATCCCGACCGCGAATTTCATATTGTGTGCGGCAACTGCGATTGGGCGGGGAATTACCCCACCGTGGGGCTCACCTCGCTTTCCGGCAAGCGGATTTTGTTCTTGCACGGGCACACGAAATTTGTCAAACGCACGCTGGAACCCGCGCTGGCGCTCGCAAGGGAGAACGCCGCCGACCTGCTCTTGTTCGGACACACCCATTGTTCCTGCGCGGTGAGAGACGGCGCGGTGCTTGCGTGCAATCCGGGTTCGCTCGGCTACAACGGCACCTATGCGGTGTTGTCGTGGGACGGCGCGGACAGCGCGATTACGGTGGAGAAAAAGGAGAGTTGAAAATGGCACTTCCGCTTTTGTGGTTGGACGAAACACCGTCCACCAACGCGTATCTGAAAGAGCGGTTTTTGCGCGGTGACATCACGGCGGAAACCGCGGTGGCGGCGCATCGCCAAACGGCGGGGCGCGGTCGGCTTGGGCGGACGTGGGAGTGCGCTCCGTCGCAGGCGCTGGCGCTGTCGGTGCTTTTTCCGCGCGCGCTTCCCGCCGCGGTGACTTTGGCGGTCGGAGTGGCGGTTTGTCGCGCCGTGGCGCGCGTGTGCGGTGTGGAAACGCAATTAAAGTGGCCCAATGACATTGTATGCAACAACCGAAAAATCGGTGGCATTTTATGTGAGGGCTTGGCGGGCGAACGGTGCGCAACGGTGGTCGGCATCGGCTTAAATATCGCGCAACCGGCATCCTTTTTCGCCGAAAAAGGGTTGCCGCACGGCGGCTCGCTTTGTTCCGAAGCGGGCGTGACTGTCGCGCTTGAACCCTTGGCCGCCGCGGTGGTTGCGGCGGTAAAAGAAGCGGTGGAAACGCTGGAAACCGCGGGGTTTTTCGCCCTCAAAGCGGAGTTTTCCGCGCGGTGTATCACCTTGCAAAACGAGGTGTGCGTGCTGTCACCCACGGGGGAACGGCTACTTTGCGGTACGGCGACCGACGTGGACGACGACGGGCAACTGCGGTTGACCGACGAAAACGGCACAGAGCACGCCGTTTGCGCGGGCGAAGTGTCGGTGCGGGGGGTGTACGGCTATGTCTGACCCTATCGGCGTGTATGTGCACGTTCCGTTTTGCGCGGGCAAGTGCCCGTATTGCGATTTTTACTCCCTTGCCGCCGACGAGCCGACCAAAGATGCTTACGTTGCCGCCGTTTTGCGGGACGTTTTGCCCTACGCGGGGCAAGTGCGCGCCGACACGCTTTATTTTGGCGGAGGCACACCGTCGCTACTCGGCGGCGAGCGGGTGGCGCGGCTGACAAGCGCGCTCAAAACGGCGTTTTCCATTCCCGATGACGGCGAAATAACGATGGAGGCGAACCCCGGCGACGATTTGGCGGAGGTGCTGTCCGCTTTTCGGCGCGCGGGAGGCAACCGCGTGAGCCTCGGCGTGCAGGCGACGGACGACGCGATGCTTACGGCGCTCGGTCGCCGTCACACGGTCGCGCAGGCGGAAAACGCGGTGAAAACCGCGCACGAATGCGGGTTTACGAACGTGTCGGTGGACGTGATGCTCGGCGTTCCCGGGCAGACGGCGGCGGCGGTGACCGAAACCGCCGAAACGGTGGCGGCGTGGGGTGTGACCCACCTTTCCGCCTATCTTTTGAAAATCGAGCCGGGTACACCGTTTGCCAAACACACGCCGGTGCTTCCCGACGAGGACGAAACCGCCGACTTGTATTTGGCGGCGGTGAAGTCGTTTGCGGCAAAAGGGTTTTTGCAGTACGAAATCTCCAATTTTGCAAAGCCGGGGTTTGAGAGCCGCCACAATTTGAAATACTGGAATGCGGCGGAATATCTCGGTTTCGGCCCGGCGGCTCATTCCTATTTCGGCGGCAAGCGCACCTGTTTTGCGCGCGACCTGCAAGGCTTTTTGGCGGGCACGCTTTCGCCGCAAGCGGAGGAAAACGGTGTGGAGGACGGTCGCGAAAACCGCGCGGATACGGCGTTTTCGGCGGGGTCGGCAGAAGAGTATGCATTGTTGCGGTTGCGCCTTTGCGACGGGCTTTCGGAAGCGGCGTTTCAGCAAAAATTCGGTACGCCCATTCCCGCACAATGGCGCGCGCGTGCCGCCGCGTTTCCGCAAAATCTTGTGACGGCGGACGAGGCGGGAATTCGCTTTTCGGCGGAGGGATTTTTGGTGTCCAACACACTTCTTGCGGGAATTTTGTAAATTCTGCAAAAACAGTTGTCAAACGGGAAATAATGTGGTATACTAAACTTTACTTGTAAAAGTTTTTTATAAAAATCTCGGCAAGCAAGGAGAACAAAGTTATGAAACAATGGTTAAACAAGGAAAACGTGACCCGTTACGGCGGCGTTGTTGTCTTTTTCGGGCTCTTTTTCTATGCGATTTTTGAGTTGTGCAGAAAATCGGAGCAGCTGACCTCCGACGGACAAAAACACATCTATCCCGTTGTGTTTGCGTTTGTGCTGGCGGCGCTCGCGGCGCTGTGGCTTATCAAACAGCTCGGCTTCCTCAAAACGGACGAACCGGGCGAGGAGTACACCGCTTCCTATTTCCCCATTTTTTCGGGATTGCTTGCCTTGGTGTGTATGGTGCTGTGTTACAGTTTCCTCGGTGTGTGGCCGGTGGGCACCAAAAGCGTGATGCTTGTGGATATGCACCACCAATACGCGCCGCTTTTAGCCCAAATGCGCGACACGCTTCTGCACGGACAAAGCCTGCTGTATGACTTTGACCTCGGTATGGGCGCCAGCTACTTGCCGCTTATCGGCTACTACTGCGCAAGCCCCTTTAACCTGATTTTGCTTCTGTTCCCCGAACACCTGCTGACCGAAGCGATTTTGGTGATTACGCTTATCAAAAACGCTTTGACCGCCGCGTTCTTCGCTCTTTGCCTGCAATATACCTACAAAGAAAAATCCTACGCGTTGAGCGCCGTCTCCGTGATGTTCTCCATGATGATGTATATGATTGCGTATTCGTGGAATATCATGTGGCTGGACGTGGTGATGGTGTTGCCGCTCATCGTCATGGGCTTTGAGATGATGATGCGCGAAAAGAAATTTTTGCTGTATACGCTCTCCCTCGCCTATGCGCTGTTTGTCAACTACTACATCGCCTTTATGGTGTGTGTGTTTATGGTGCTGTATTTCGTGGCGTACGTGTTGCGCGAGCAGCACGAGAGCCGCGAGGTGGCTTCCGGATTTTTGCGGTTCGGCGGGTATTCGGTGCTGGCGGCGGCGTTGTCGGCGCTGTTGCTCGTTCCGGTGGCGATGGCGCTCGGCGTGACTTCTGCTTCCGAGGGCGGATTTAACGCGATTTGGAACTCCAACTTTGATTTCTTCGATTTGCTCGGACGGCATCTGTACGACGTGAAGCCCACCATTCGGTCGGGCAACCTGCCGAATATCTATTGCGGTGTGTTTTCGATTTTGCTGTTGCCGCTTTTCTTCACCACCAAAGCCATTCCGGGCCGTCGCCGCGCGACGATGGCGGGACTGCTTGCCGTGCTCGGTGTGAGCTTTTGTATCAACAACTTTGACTTGTTGTGGCACGGGTTGCACAGCCCGAACGACCTGCCGTACCGCTTCTCGTTCCTGTATAGTTTCGTGTTGCTCCTCATCGCGTATGAGACGTTGACCCACCTCCACGACATTGAGCCGAAACAGTTTGCGTGGTCGCTTGCGGGCATTGCCGCCTACCTTGCGATTGAGGGCAAATTCGGTGACGAGGAATACGGATTTGTCACGCTGTACGTGAGTTTCGGGCTGATTCTTCTGTATGCGCTCGTTTCCTTTATGATTTCCCGCAAAAAGTTGCTGAAAGACGCGGGTATGGTGCTGTTGCTCCTCATTGTGGTCGCGGAAATGGTGACCGCCACCAACAAAGACCTCTTGAAACTGAACACCAACGAGTATTTCACCAGCCACGGCGATTACGTGGATAACGATACCACCAAAGCGGTGCAAAACGCGGTGGAGCAAATGGAGGCGTTCGGTGACGCCGAAACGAACGACGGATTCTACCGCGTGGAGGTGCTCCCGCGCCGCACGTGTGCGGATACCGCGCTGTTTGACTACAACGGCATTACCATTTTCGCTTCCAGCAACCCGTACGAGAACACCCGCTTTATGGGCAGTCTCGGTTACGCGGTCAATGGGGTGAACAGTCACCTCTACCGCTTCTTTGTCCCCGTGGCGGACAGTTTGTTCGGCGTGCGCTATGTTGCGATGAACAGCGAATATACCGCACCGTCGCAACTGAAAGAACGCCAGCAGGTGACCCTCGGTTCCGCTACCTACACGATTTACGAAAACACCGATGCGTTGTCGCTCGGCTATTTCGTGGACAAAGCCGCCAAAGAATGGGGCTACAACTACTACAACGTGCCCGGCAGTAACAACTCGCTTATGACGGCACTTACCGGCATCCACCAAGATGTGTTCGATTGCCTGCAAATTGAGGGCAGCGGCTCGGCGACGGTTGCGGGTGTTTCGGGCATCTCGATGCAGGAGGGCACCTCCACCTTTACCGTGCCGGTGACCAAAGCGGGACGGTTGTACCTCTACGTCGATTGCCGCGCTTCTAAGAGCATTTCGGTTTCCGCCACCTATACGAACGGTTCGTCGGATAGTTGGTCGGTTACGCCGCACGAACCGTACACGATTGACGCGGGCACGGTGACGGTCGGCGATACCGCTACGGTGACGCTGAATACCGAAAGCGGTTGCGGCGGCAGTATTTATGCGATGGTTCTCAACGAGGACGTGTATCGTCAGCAGATGGCGACCCTCGCCGAAAGCCAAATGGAAGTGGACACCTTTACCGACACGAAAATCACCGGTCGGGTCACCGCTCCGCGCGAAGGCGCGATTATGACCTCGATGGTGTATGACAAAGGGTGGACGGTGAAGGTGGATGGCCACAAAGTGGAGACGTTCGCCATCGGCAACAGTATGCTCTCCTTTGACGTGACCGCCGGTACGCACGAGGTGACGATGACCTTCTTCCCGACGGGTCTGCTCTACGGTATCGTGCTGTTTGTGCTCGGTGTGCTGGCTCTGCTCTTTATCCTGATGGTGAAAAAGCACCCCGAAAAACTGGAACTTGCCAAGAAAAAACTGAAAAAACTCAAACGGAAAAAAGTGGTGCCGGTTGCCGTTTCGGAGACGATTCTTCCGACGGACGACGCGCCGCAGGCACCGAGCAAAAAAGCGAGCGGCGAAACACCGTCGTCCGTTCAACGGTGGATGGAGGCGCTCAAAAACGCGCCGGAACAGCCGATTGAAAAAGGAGAGGATGACCGATGATTACCATTGTCATGCCGGTTTACAACGAGGGACCGTATATCTATGACAACGTGTGCACGGTAGACAAGATTATGAAAGAAAACGCGATTGACGCGCGCTTTCTGCTGGTGGACGACGGTTCCAAAGACCATTCGTGGGAAGAACTGTGCCGTCTCAATGCGGATTTGCCGAACGTGGAGGTGTTGCGCCTTTCCCGCAATTTCGGGAAAGAGGCGGCGCTTTGTGCCGCGCTCGAAAACGCCGAGGGCGACGCCGTCATCGTGATGGATGCGGATTTGCAGCATCCGCCGCAATATATCCCCGAAATGGTGCGGCTGTGGCAAGAGGAAGGCTACGACGTGGTGGAGGGTGTCAAATCCTCCCGCGGGAAAGAGTCGCTCGCGAGCAAACTGTCCGCCAAACTGTTTTACAGCACGTTTCGTAAGACGACGGGACTCGAAATGGGTGCCGCGTCCGATTTCAAACTGATGAATCGCGCCGCGCTCGATGCGTGGAAGCAATTTCCCGAGCGCAACACCTTTTTCCGCGGGTTGTCCGCGTGGGTTGGGTTCAAACGGTGCCAACTGCCGTTTGAGGTGGCTCCGCGCGCCGGCGGCGAAACCAAATGGACGTTTGCCAAACTGGTGAAACTCGCGACCGATTCCATTACCGCTTACTCCAACGCGCCGCTTCACGCGATTTTGTGGATTGGCGTGCTGATGGGGGTTTCGGCGGTGGTGCTCGCGATTGAGACGGTGATACGCTACTTTATGGGTGCGGCGCCCGGCTTCTCGACCGTTATTTTGCTCCAACTGTTTATCGGCGCGTGCATTATGATTAGCCTCAGCATTCTCGGCTTATACGTGGCGCGCATTTACGACGAGGTGAAAGGTCGTCCGCGTTACCTCGTGTGCGAGCGCAGAGAGGACGGCAAGCATTGAGCCGACTGTTTCGTGTGACGGCGCTGTGTCTGTGCGCGGTTTTGTGCGTTTCGCTGTGCGGGTGCGGGGTCGGTGCCGCGACGGGAGACAACCCCACCGCAACCGAAACTACCGCGACGGGGGCAGAGACGACGGCAACGACGACGACCGCCAAAACGACCGCCACCGCGACGCAGGAAAAAGAGGATACGCCGCCGGCACTCTGTTACGACAAGAGCGATTCGCTGTCGCCCTATGCCGCGAAAACCCGCGTCAATCGCGCGCTTGCGCCGCTTCTCTATGAGGGGTTGACGACGGTGAATGCCGACTATTCCGCATCGCCGTGCCTTGCGGAGAGCATCAAAAAGGTGGATGCGACCCACTACACGGTGACACTCAAAAAGAACGTGAAATTTTCCGACAATTCGTCGCTCAAAGCGGCGGACGTTGCCGCCTCTTTTCGGCTGGCGGTGCGGTCGGAAGCGTACGCCGACTTGGTGGCGGACGTGGCGAGTGTAACGGCGAAAGACGACCGCACGCTGTCGGTGACCCTTACGAGCGCGGTGCCGTATGTGGAGGCGGCGCTCAGTTTTCCCGTAGTAAAAACAGTCAAAAACGGCGCCGTAGGCACGGGTGCCTATTGCGTGAATACCAAAAAAACCGCGCTCGAAAAAAATCCCCACGCGCGTGTTTCTGTGACCATTCCCACCTTTACGCTCACGAACGTGAGCCGCAAAGAGGAGATGCAGTTCGCCCTTGAAACGGGCACGGTAAGCCTTTATACCGACGATTTGACCGACGGCACGGTGCCGCGCACCGTCACCGACGTGACCTTGACACCGACGACACTTCCGTATCTCGTGTATCTCGGGTTTAACGCGAACCGCAAGCCTTGGTCGTCTGCTTCGATGCGGGCGTCGATGGGCGACGCCATCAGCCGTACGGATGTAACGGCGGTGGGCTTTTCCGGATTCGCCGTGCCGACGACGACACCCTTTTGCCCGGAAAGCGCGGTGGCGCGCGGGGTGGACGGCGCGAACGCTTCGAAAAACGTCGCCGCCGCGGTGGCAACGTGGAAGAAAAAAGGATACAACGTCACCGAAAACGGGACGGTGAAAAACCGTCTTTCGGCGGAGCTCCTTTGCGTAAAGACGAACGCGATGCACAAAGCCGCCGCAAACGAAATCGCCAAAGAGGCGAAATCGGCGGGGATGCAGGTGACCGTCAAAGCGCTGTCGGAGAGTGAGTATACCGCGCGCCTTGCGAGCGGGAATTACGATTTGTATCTCGGCGAGGTGCGCTTGCCGAACACGCTTTCGCTTGACGCGGTGTTGACCGATGCGGGCGGCGCCTCTTACGGTGTTTCCGTCGGTGGAATCGGTCTGTGGGCGCAATATAAAAGCGGCAAACTGACCGCGCAAAAATTCACGGACGGGTTTTTCAAAGAAATGCCGTTTTTGCCCCTTTGCTACGCGCAGGGGCTCACACTTTCGTCCAAACGGCTGTCGGGCATTGCTCCGTCGGGAGCGACCGCCTTCGACGGCGTGGAACAATGGAACTATACCTGAGAAAGGGGTATTTGATATGATTACGTTGGAAAATCATTTGGGCACGATTGAAGTCTCGGAAGAGTATTTCTCGAACCTCATCGGACACGCGGTTTCCTCTTGCTACGGTGTGGCGGGAATGGTGAAAACCGGTGCCAAGCAGGGAATTCGCTCCCTGCTGTTCCGCCGTACCTACGCGGATGAGGGTATTCAGGTGCACGGCGAGGACGACAGCCTTATCGTGGACTTGCATATCTCGGTGATTTACGGGATGAACATCTCCGAAATCTCCAAGAGCATCGTCAATAAAGTGCGCTATACGGTGGAGAGTGCCACCGGACTTTCCGTAAAACGGGTCAACGTGTTTGTTGACGGAATGAAGACCGAGTAATCGGCGTAGAATACGAGGTGACACCACTTGATAAACGGTAATCTTTTTCGTGATGCGCTGATTTCCGCCGCCAACGTGCTGACGGCGGAGAAACAAGCGGTCGATGCATTAAACGTCTTTCCCGTGCCGGACGGCGATACCGGTACCAATATGTCGATGACCATCGGCAATGCCGGACGGGAACTGGCGCGGCTCGGAGACACCACCGTGACCGCCGCCGCCGATACGGCGGCTTCGGCGATGTTGCGCGGTGCGCGCGGCAACTCCGGCGTGATTTTGTCGCTGTTGTTCCGCGGAATGTCCAAAGGCTTAAAAGGCTTGGACGAAGCGGACGGAACGGCGCTTGCCGCCGCGCTCGAAATGGGCGTGGAAGCGGCGTACAAAGCGGTGATGAAGCCGACCGAGGGCACCATTTTAACAGTCGCGCGTGAGGCGGCGGCGGCGGGCAAAGCCGCGGCGCTTGCCGACGACGATGCGCTGTTTGTGTGGGATGCGCTGTGCGACGAGGCGGATGCTTCGCTCGCGCGGACACCCGACCTGCTCCCGCAACTGAAAAAAGCGGGCGTGGTGGATGCCGGCGGTCGCGGACTGTGCATCATCTTGCGGGCGATGCAAGAGGTGTTTGCGGGCGGCGCCGTGAAAGAGGGCACCGTTGCGCTCTCTGCCGCGCCGCAACAGGCGGTTTCCGCCGCCGGTGCGTTTGAGACGGACATTCATTTTGCCTATTGCACCGAGTTTATCGTTGCACGGGAAAACGACAACGACCCGCTGAAATTGCGCGCCTTTTTGGAGTCGGTGGGCGATTGCGTGGTGCTGGTCGATGACGATGACATCATCAAAGTGCACGTACATACGAACGACCCCGGCCGCGTGCTGCACGAAGCGATTGAGTACGGCGCGTTTGAGACGGTGAAAGTGGAAAATATGCGCTTGCAACACAAAAACGCCGCGTGGGTCGGCGAAGACGGCGGCGAGGAGTCGGCACCGCCCGCACCGACGGAAGCGACCGAGGAATACGGGTTTGTCGCGGTCGCGGCAGGCGAGGGGTTGCAAGGGCTTTTGTCCGACCTCGGGTGTGCCCACGTGGTGTCCGGCGGACAGACGATGAACCCCTCGACCGAGGATATTTTGCAGGCGATTGAGGCAACTCCCGCCAAAGTGGTGTACGTGTTTCCGAACAACAAAAATATCATCCTCGCCGCGGAGCAGGCAATTCCGCTCGCTTCCCGCGAGGTGCACGTGTTGCCCACCCGCTCGGTGCCGCAGGGAATGTCTGCCCTGCTCGCGTTTGACCCGTCCGCATCGGTGGAGGACAACCTGCTGACCATGGGTAAAGCCGCCGAGAGTGTGTCGGTCGGGCAACTGACTTTTGCCGCTCGCGACAGCGATTATGAGGGTCGCAACATCAAAGAAGGGCAGATTTTGGCGATGGATAACGGCAAGTTGTCTTTTGTTGAAAACGATTTGCTCAAAGCGCTCGGAAAATTGACGAAAAACCTGATACAAAAGCGGAAATCCGCCGGTGAAGACACCGCGTTTGTCACGCTGATGTACGGCGAGGACGTCACCGAGGAGGACGCGACCGCAGCGCTTGATGTGGTGAGAAGCCGCGTGGGCGACGATATTGAAGTGACTTTGCTTTCGGGCGGTCAGCCGGTGTATTATTACATTTTGTCGGTCGAATAAACGTATCTTTACAAAAGCACCTACCGAGAGCAAAATATTTCGGCAGGTGCTTTGTTTTGCGATAGTTACCATTGGTCGGTACGAACGGTTTGGAGAGGGACGTCGAGGGCGCCGTCCCCTACAATGTAGTACCATCTCCCGGCAAGTGTGTAGAGGGCGGCGCCCTCGACACCCCTTTGTGGAGTTTTGATGAAACGGAAAGAGGTGAGGAGAATGGCTCTGACGGTCGATTCGCCCGTGCAATACGTCAAAGGTGTGGGCGAAAAGCGCGCGGCGCTGTTTCATAAATTGGGCATCGCAACGGTGAGCGACCTGCTTTGCCACTATCCCCGCGAGTATGAGGACTGGTCGTCCGTGTGCGGCATTGAGGACGCGCCGACCGACCGCCTTTGCTGTATCCGTGCGCGCGCGGTCAATGCGCCGGTGGAACGTCGGGTGCGGCGCGGATTATCTCTCTTTCAGTTTGCGGCGAGCGACGGCAAAGCCGCGATGCAAGTGACTATTTTCAACAACAAATACGCCGCCGCCAAAATCAAGGCGGGGGAGGAATATCTCTTTTTCGGCAAGGTGGATACCCGCTATTTTAAGCGGGAGATGTCGTCGCCGCAAATCGAGCCTGCCGCGGGCGATACGAAAGGGATGCACCCGATTTATCCGCTGACCGGCGGGCTGACTTCGCGCGCTATCGAAAAGGTGGTCGCGACCGCGCTCGACACGCTCGGCGATACGGCGGCAGAGGAGTTTTTGCCCGCCGCCGTGCGCGAAAAGTACGGGCTTTGTGACCGCCTTTTTGCCCTGCGGCACGTGCATTTTCCGCAAAGCCGCGCCGAGGCGGAACGCGCACGCAAGCGGCTTGCGTTTGACGAATTGCTCCTTTTGCAACTGGGACTGTCGCGCTTGCGCTCCGGCGGAAAAACGCCGACGCGCGCGGTGGTAAAAGAGGGACTTGCCGACACCGCCAAAACGCTCTTTCCCTTTGCGCTGACCGGCGCGCAATGCCGCGCGGTAGACCGTTGCCTTGCCGATATGCAAAGCGGGTTTGCGATGACCCGTCTGCTCCAAGGCGACGTGGGAAGCGGCAAAACCGCGGTTGCCGCCGCGGTGGGGTTTGCCGCCGTCAAAAGCGGGTTTCAGGTGGCGATGATGGCACCGACCGAGATTTTGGCGGAGCAACACGCGAAAACCTTGCGCGCTCTGCTTTCTCCCGTCGGGGTGGAGGTGGGGTTGCTCACCGCCGGACGGCCGGCAGGGGAAAAACGCGCCGTGAAAGAGGCGCTCGAAAACGGCACCCTCTCCTTTGTGGTGGGCACGCAAGCGCTCCTTTCGGAAAGCACGGTGTTCGCGAATTTGGGGCTTGTAATCACCGATGAACAACACCGGTTTGGGGTGGCGCAACGCGCCAAACTCGCCGCCAAAGGCGGCAATCCGCACACCCTTGTTATGTCCGCAACACCCATTCCGCGGTCGCTCGCGCTGGTCATTTACGGTGACCTCGATATTTCCGTTTTGGACGAATTGCCCGCCGGGCGCACGCCCATTCGCACCTATGCGGTGGGCGGTGACAAGCGAGAACGGGTGCTGAATTACATCAAAAAATTTGTCGCCGAAGGGCGGCAGGCGTATATTGTGTGTCCGCTCGTGGGCGACGGGGACGAGGAGGACGGCGCGCCGTTCGACACCGTTTCCCGCACCGCTATCGGGACGTATGAGGAACTGAAAACGGGCGCGCTTGCCGTTTGTCGTTTGGGGCTTTTGCACGGGCGGATGAAACCCGCCGAGAAAGAAGCGGTGATGGCGGCGTTCGGAAAAGGGGACATCGACGTGCTTATCTCCACCACCGTGATTGAGGTGGGGGTAGACGTGCCGAACGCGGTGCTGATGGTGGTGGAAAACGCCGACCGTTTCGGGCTTGCGCAACTGCACCAGTTGCGCGGGCGCGTTGGGCGCGGACAATACGCTTCCGACTGCATTTTGATTTCGGATGCGCACGGCGACGAGGTGCGCCGCCGCCTCGACGTCATGAAAGAGACGACCGACGGCTTTAAGATTGCCGACGAGGATTTGAAATTGCGCGGGCCGGGCGACTTTTTCGGCAATCGCCAGCACGGGTTGCCGCATTTGAAATTGGCGGCGCTTTCGGAAGATATGGCGCTGCTCGACACGGCAAAAGAGGCGGCAAGCGACCTACTTTTGCACCTGCAAGAGCCGGCGTTTGCGCCGCTTTGCGCGCAGGTTGACCGCTTGTTCGCGCAAGTGGGCGAGACGGGGCTAAACTGACGGCAATATTTTCCGATTTGTCGCAAATTATGGATTTTTTGTTCTTTTTCGCGTTTTCTGTTGCAAACGGATTTGCAGTGTGCTATATTTTTATCTGCTCACATAAATTTGAGTTTTATTTTTAAGAATGGTGAAAGGGGTGACGATGCGTGGTTTTTTCAAGCCTGTTATTTTTGTACGCATTTTTGCCCCTTTGTTTGCTTTGTTATGTGCTGATGCCCGGTATTCGCGGCAAAAACACGGTGCTTCTCATCGCGTCGCTCTTCTTCTATGCGTGGGGTGAGCCGAAATACGTTCTGCTGTTGGTGGCGATGGTGGTGGCGGACTGGGCGATTGCCAACGCCATAGGAAAAACCACGTCGAAAGCCGCGAAAAAGCGCTGGTTGACCCTCGCGTGTGTTGTAAACCTCGGGCTTATCGGCGTGTTCAAGTACCTCAACTTCTTTGACCGCACGGTGACGGGGTTGTTCGGCGGAAGTCCGCTACTCCCCGAAATTTTGTTGCCGATTGGTATTTCGTTTTATACGTTCCAACTGCTTTCTTACGTGGTGGACGTGTACCGCGGCGAAGTGCCCGCGCAAAAGAACGTGTGGACGTTGCTCCTTTACGCGAGTTTGTTCCATCAATGCATTGCCGGCCCGATTGTGCGTTACAGCGACATTTCGGAAGAACTGCTTTGCCGCAAGACGAATTTGCGGGAAATCAGCGCCGGCGTGTCCCGCTTTGCCGTGGGTCTTGCGAAAAAAGCGTTGCTTGCGAACGTGTGCGGCGAACTCGCCGACTCGCTGTTGCTCCTGAAAAGCGGTACCCTTTCGGTTGCCGCGGTGGAAGCGAGCGACGGTGCGGCGCTGTGGATGAGTATGGTATGCTACACGTTGCAGATTTATCTCGATTTCTCCGCCTATTCGGATATGGCGATTGGGATGGGCAAGATGATTGGTCTGCACTACAAGGAAAACTTCAACTATCCCTACATCGCGCGTTCGGTCAAGGACTTTTGGCGGCGCTGGCACATCTCGCTGTCCGCGTTTTTCCGCGATTATGTGTATATCCCGCTCGGCGGCAGTCGCAAGGGTGCCGGACGTACCATTTTCAATCTGTTTGTCGTGTGGATGCTGACCGGACTGTGGCACGGTGCGTCGTGGAACTTTGTGCTGTGGGGACTGTACTACTTCGTGTTTCTCACGATGGAGCGGCTGTTCCTCGGCAAGTGGCTGGACAAAATCCCGCACGTTTTCGGTTGGATTTACACGCTGTTTGTCGTGCTGTTCGGGTGGGTGCTTTTCCGCTTCCGCGATTTCTCGCTTGTGTGGGCGATGCTTCGCGGGATGTTCGGTGTGCCGGGCAATTTCTGGCTGACTGCCGAAACCCGTGCGGCGCTCGGCGGCTATTTGCTTTTCTTTGTGATTGCCGTTTTGGCGACCACGCCGCTCGTTTCGCTGTTCGGCAAAGCGCTTCGCCGCCGCAGCGAAAAATCCAAAACCGCCGCCACCGTTTATGGTGTGGTGCAGGCGGTGTCGCCCGTGTTGCTGCTCGTCCTCTCGACGGCGGCGCTCGTCGGCGACAGTTACAACCCGTTTTTGTATTTCCAATTCTGATTTTGCAATTTTGATTTGAATTTTTTGCCGCGAGGAGGTGAGACCGATGCCGAAACGCAAACTGAAACGCTATAAAATGCGCCAGCCGGATAAAATCCGCCTGTCCCGTCAACTGGACCGCCAGTTAGACCGCCGCCAGGAGGAACTCGCGCGGGAAGAGACGCTTTTAGAGCAGGAAACCGAAAAAGAGCGCAAAGCGAGCGCGAAAGTGGCGCCGTGGAGTGCCGTGGTTTGTCCGACGCTGTTTTTCCTTACGCTGTTGGTGCTTGCCGTCGCGGTGTGGGTCGCACCGCACCCCACCCATTCGGACGTGGAAAAACGCGATCTCGCGAAATTCCCCGCGTTTACGGTGAAAAGCCTGCTCTCCGGTGATTATTTTGACGGCATCAACACCTGGTTCTCCGATACGTTCCCCGGACGGGAAGGGTTTGTGAAACTGGATGCGTTTGCCAACCGGTTTTATCGGATGAGCGATGAAAAACTATACGGCACGGTGGAACAAGGGGATGACATTCCCGAGGCGCCCACCCGCCCGACCGAGGAGCCGACTACGACGGCGGTAACGACAACCACCACCGCGACTGCAACTGCAACCGCCACGGCGACCGCGACCGCCAAAACTACCGCGGCAACTACGACCGCCGCTTCGACCGCGACGTCGACGCAAAAAGCGACCGCGAAAACGACCCGTGCCAACCACGATTACTGGAACGACGGTGTGCCCGAGAATGCGCCGACCCAGACACTCGGCGGAGTGCTTGTGCGCGGAGACAGCGCGTATGAGTATTACAACTTTTCCAAAAGCGTGGCGGATAAGTACGTGCGCACCATCAACAAGGCGGCATCGAAATTAAAAGGCAAAGCCACTGTGTACGACATCGTTGTGCCGACCAGTATCGGTGTCATGTTGCCCGCATCGGTGCGCGATACGCTCAACAGTTCCGACCAGAAAAAAGCCACCGACTACCTTTACGGTTCGATGGCGCAAAACGTGGTGACTGTGCCGATTATCGACGTGCTTCGCAGTCACAGCAA
This sequence comes from Acutalibacteraceae bacterium, assembly GCA_045600765.1. Classification (GTDB taxonomy): domain Bacteria; phylum Bacillota; class Clostridia; order Oscillospirales; family Acutalibacteraceae; genus RGIG426. The sequence goes on from JAZRYM010000087.1 coordinate 29,085, forward strand.
CGAGTATTTGTATTTCCATTCCGACCACCATTGGACGGCGCGCGGCGCGTATTATGCGTATGCGGAATTGATGAAAAAAGCAGGAAAAACGCCGCACGCGCTCAGCGAGTATACCACCACGGAGTTTGGCGGATTCAAAGGCTCTTTCTTCTCTGAAACGCAGGACGTGAAATTGCGTACCGATACCGTCGTTGCTTACAACCCCATCGGCGGCGGGTCGCTCTATTTCCTTGACCGCAACGGCGACCGCCTTGATTGGAGCATTATTGCCAACGTGAAAGAGTGGGCATCCGGCTCGAAATACAACACCTTTATCGGCGGCGATAACCCGTTTACCGAAATCACGTCCGACTCGGTGCACGACGGCTCGGCGGCGGTAGTGATTAAGGAATCGTTCGGCAACGCCTTGGTGCCGTTCCTTGTGGACCACTACGAAAAGGTGTACGTGCTCGACTACCGCTATTACGACACCAAAACGCTCGGCGCGTTTGTCACCGACAATGGGGTGAAAACGGTGGTGTTTATCAACAACGTGAGCGCCACGCGCAACGCGGGCCTTGTGGACGACATCGCCGAATTGGTGGGATGAACTATTGGGATTTTTTCAAAACCCCACAAAGGGACGTCGAGGCTAACGGAGCGGAGCGCCGCCGGTGGAGGAGAAAGCGAGGCGGAGTTATGGCAGCGGTTAAACCGCCGTGCCGACAGGCACATTAGGCGGTTTGGGCACCGCAACCGGGCGCCGTCCCCTACAAAATGGTTATTTTTCATTGGAAAGCGTTACGAAAAACGCCTCTGCTTGGCAGAGGCGTTTTTTATATGTGCAATACGGTGTCGGCGGATACGCGCGCGGCGACCGAAAGGCGCACGTCGCGTCCGACGGTGACACCCGCTTCCGATAAGGTGGCGCACGCGGTGTCGTAGGCGAGCGTGGGGGTGTTGTTTTTCTCGCTCAGGTGGCCGAGGAGAATTTGCGACACACCCGCTTTCACAAGTGTGGGTAGTGCGGCGGCACACGCGGCGTTGGAGAGGTGACCGCGGTTGCTCAAAATCCGCCGTTGTAAAAATTCGGGGTACGGGCCGCACCGTAACATCTGTACGTCGTGGTTGGATTCCAGCAGCACCACGTCGCTTGCGCACAAAATGTCGAATACGGGCGGCAGCAGTTCGCCCATATCGGTGGCGACCGTCAGCCGCGTTCCGTCCGCTGTTTCCACGCTGTAACCGGTGCTTTCCGGCGTGTCGTGCGGGGTGGCGAAGGCGGTGATTTGCAAATCGCCCACCGTTGCCGCTTCGCCCGCCGACAGGGCGAACAGTTTGGTGTCGGGCAGGGCGTTTGCTTTATCCATTCCGGAAAGAGTGCCTTTGGAGGCGTAGACGGGACAACCGCATTGGTTGGCGAGCACCCGCACGCCGGCGATGTGGTCGGAGTGTTCGTGCGTGACGAAAATGGCGCGAATGGCGGATGGGTCGATTTCGCGGGCGGCGAGCGCTTCGCGGATACGTTTGGAGGACACGCCCGCGTCGATGAGAATGCCGCTTTCGCCGGCGCCTATGTAGGTGCAGTTGCCGGAACTGCCGGAAAACAGCGAGCAAAATTGTGCCATCGCGGCACCTCCTTTCAAGAAAAAAGCGGTCGCCGTTTGTGCGACCGCTTCGCGTTTTGTTTTGGTTTAGGCGTGGCGCGCCGTCGCATCGGGAATGTCGATACGGCAAATATCCGCGCCGATGTTGTGGAGTTTTTCCACAAAGTTTTCGTAACCGCGTTCGATGAAGTGGATGTCCTCAATCTCGGTCTGTCCGCGGGCGGCGAGCGCCGCCACCATCATCGCCGCGCCGGCGCGCAGGTCAAGCGCGCGCACGGGAGCGCCGCTCAAATACGGCACGCCCTGGAACACGGCAATTTTGCCGTCCACCGTGGCTTGCACGCCCATCCGGCGCAGTTCGTCGATGTAGCGGAAACGGTTGTCCCAGATGTTTTCGGTGATAATGCTGGTGCCGTCGCCGAGGGCGAGCAACACCGCCGCTTGCGGTTGCATATCGGTGGGGAAACCGGGGTGCGGCATCGTTTTGATGTTGCAGGCGTGGATGGGGTTGTTCATCCGCACGCGCACGGCATCGTCCGCTTCGGTGATTTCCGCGCCCATCTCAATCAACTTGGCGGAGATGGATTCGAGGTGTTTCGGGATGACGTTTTCAATCCACAAATCGCCGCCCGTCGCCACCGCGCACGCCATATACGTGCCCGCTTCGATTTGGTCGGGGATAATGGAATATTCCGCGCCGTGCAAGCGCGATACGCCGCAGATTTTAATGACGTCGGTACCCGCGCCGCGCACGTCCGCGCCCATCGAGTTCAAAAAGTTGGCGACGTCCACGACGTGCGGTTCTTTGGCGGCGTTTTCAATAATGGTGATGCCGCGCGCTTTGGCGGCGGCGAGTAACACGTTAATCGTCGCACCGACCGACACCACGTCAAAGTACACCGAATTGCCGATAAGCCCGGTAGACGATGCGTCAATCATTCCGTTGGTAATTACGGCGGGAACGGTCGCGCCGAGGGCGGTAAAGCCTTTCAAATGCTGGTCAATGGGACGCACGCCGAAGTTGCATCCGCCGGGGAGCGCCACGCGCGCTTCGCCGAAGCGACCGAGAAGCGCACCGAGGAAGTAGTAAGACGCGCGCATTTGCCGCGCCAGTTCGTGCGGCACTTCGTGGGTGTTGACCGAGGTGGGGTCAATATCCACCGTTGATTTGTCGATGCGGCGAATTCGCGCACCGAGCGCCTCTAAAATATCCAGCGACACGAGCGCGTCGGAGATGTTCGGAATGTTGGAAATGCGGCACGGCTCATCCGAGAGCAACACCGCCGGTAAAATTGCCAAGCAGGCATTTTTGGCGCCGCCGATACGCACCGTTCCTTCGAGGCGATTTCCGCCTTGCACACGGTATTTACTCACGCGACGTCACCTCCTGCTGATAATTTTAGAAAAATACAGACTTACACACCGTTATTATACCATCATTTTACAGAAAATCAAGAAAAACTTTAATAAATTCGTAAAATGAACCCCGCTATATTGTGGCTGAAAGCGACGCGAATATGCTACATAGGCGAAAAAATGTGTTTATCAGCGCAAAAAAGCGGTTTTTTCTTGACAGACGGGCAAAAACTCGCTATGATAGGGAGAGTGATTTTCCCATACGCCGCTGTGGTGGAATTGGCAGACACAAGGGACTTAAAATCCCTCGGTAGCAATACCATACCGGTTCGAGCCCGGTCAGCGGCACCAGACCTGCAAACCCTTATGTATCAAGGGTTTGCGGGTTTTTGTTTTTTCGAAGAACGCTTCAAAATATTTGCAAAATCGGCCATTTTTCGGCCCGTGCCCTCCAAAATGCCCTCCATTTTCCACGATTTTTCCGTGAGAGGTGTCCAAAACCGGTCTGAAATAACCGACAAGGTGCACAAAAATTTGAAGCAAAAATTTTTCGTGTGCACAAATGGTCGCCCTTTTTAGCCGTCCGAAAAGACACCGATAATCGCGTTTGCGGAAGCCAATTTCGAGGAGAAATCGAGGTGGGTATAAATGTTGCTTGTGGTGGAGATATTGCTGTGACCGAGCCACTCTTGAATGTCCTTGAGAGGCACGCCGTTTGTGTACAACAGCGTGGCACAACTGTGACGAAGATCGTGGAAGCGGATGGGACGCATATCGTGCTTTTTGAGAAAGTCCGGAAAGCCCCTCGTGAGGTACCCGGGTTTCATCCTGTCGCCGATCTCATTCACGTAGACGTACTCGTCGTATTCGTGATGATAATACTTGCCGCAGAGCTTTTGGTTGATTTCCTGCTTCTTTTTCAAGGTGAGCAGCAGTTCCTCAAACGGTTTCATCAGCGGCAGGCTGCGGTTGGACGATTTGGTTTTCGGACTATCCTTTTCCACAATCGTCATTTTGCCGTTTACGTTTGTCTCCGTTACCGTATGCTTGATGGTAATCGTTTTACGGGTGAAGTCGATGTTGCTCCATTTGAGACCGACGATTTCGCCGCGCCGCAGACCGTAGAATGCCGCGAGGATAACGCCGAGTTCCAACGGTTTGCCTTTGACGAGTTCGCACAGTTGTGCGATTTCATCCGCGTTGTACGGATACGTTTCATACGGCACCTTCTTCGGCTTTTGAACGCGGTCGGCGGGGTTATGGTCGAGCAGTCCCGTCTGAAAGGCGTATTGGAGTGCTTTGCGGATATTCGCGTGACGGTGGATCACCGTGTTGGGGCTCACACCGTTGACCTCCAGCTCGTAGGTGTAGTAATCTTGGATGTGCTTGGGCGTGAGCTTTTGAAGCGTCAATTTTGGGTAATGCTCGTCAAAATACGGGATGATCCTTTTACAAATCGCAAAAGAGTAACCGGAGAAGGTGGTGGCTTCCACGCAAGATTTCATCATCTTAAGCCAGTCCTCCAAAAACGTCGTGAACGGAAGTTCCTCCGGAAGTACCGACAGTCCGCTTTCTTTCATACGGGTGGCGTGCGCTAAATTCCATTCCATTTCCTCACGCGCTTGGCGCAACATTTCTTCGGCGCGTTTTTTGTTTCCCTTTACGGGGAGATGTGTGCTTTTTGACGGTGAACGTTTTACACCGTTTTCGTCGATATAAGTCAGCACAATGTGGTAAATACCTTTTCTTTCTCGCAGATGTCCTGCTACCATGTTCAAAACTCCTTTCATGTAGCAAAATTGGTCATCTGCCGTTGACGGGAACAGTATAGCACGAGTTCCCGCCAACGACAAACCTATGGTGTCCTACGAAAGGGATTTTTCGATGGACGTTAAGTATTCGATGACGTTGATTTTCGGGACAAGGTATTTCCGCCCAATGAAAAAGCTGGGGATTGCATTCTCTTTCAAAAGGCGGCGGACAGCCTTGTCGCTGATGTTTCCGAGCATCTCACCGAGTTCTTTCACATTCACTACGTCGGGATAGTTCGTAAACATGATTTTGTATAATTCCCTTGCTTCGGCTTTCGTCATAGAGGCACCTCCTTATCGCGTGTCGCGGTCGTGCCGCTGACGTTCCAAATGCTTGTTGTAAAAGTCCATAGCTTTGACAAGCGTGTCCGACATCTGTTTAATAGAAGTGTCCTGACGGAAATACTTTTGGATGGTTTCCGTCGGGATGCGGACATATTCTTTTTGATTGCCTTTGACTTCGGATAAAACGGCCAGAATTTCGTCATCGGAAAGACAGCTCTCCTCGCTCATGCGGCGCAAACGCTGAGCTTGGGAAAGCGACGGCGTCACCTCGTCGCATTCCATAATGGAGAAAAGTTCTTGCTGCTCGTCTTTCTTTAAGTGTGACAGTTCAACCGCCGGAGTCAGGGCAATTTTTCCGTTGTCCACCATTTGGAGAATTTCGGGGATGAGATACGTCAAGCGGATGTAGCGTTGGACGGTGCGACCGCTTTCGGTTTCGCTGATGAGATCGGCGCTTTCCGACTTCCCGACAACTTGTCGGGAAGTTTCCTTTGTCTTCATCCCTTGGTGGCGCATCGCGTCCATTTTCATCTTGTACGCGAAGGCTTTTTCGGAGGGTAAGACATGCTCGCGTTGGAGGTTACTGTCCACCATCATAATGACGGCTTCCTCGTCGGTGAGGTTGTCGAAAACGATGACCGGCATCTTTTCGAAACCGAGCGCCTGGCACGCGGCAAAGCGGCGGTGACCGGCAATCAGTTCATACCCGTCACCGTGCGGATTGTAGCGTGCGACCGCCGGCACAAGGACACCCGATTCTTCGATGCTCTTTTTGAGAGCATCCATCTCGGCATCGTCTTTCACCTTGTACGGGTGATTTTTGAACGGTACAAGTTCGGTAAGGGGGATTTCATCGTAGATGTTAAATCCCGATGTCTTTTGTTTGATTTGATTCATGATAATTTCCTTTCTGCTGTGTTCAGCGTTCCCATGTATTGTGTGTTTTTGTAAGTGTGTGCGGGTCTGTTATGGCTCGTTTTTCCTTTTCGGACAAATACGGATCGGTTTGTGTTCGTGCGGCGTATTCGCTTTTTAACAGTTCCCGGATACGGGGATTATCTTCGAGAATGTTATTCGCAACGGTACGCTTTTTGCGCAACGCGGCAAGCGCTTTCGTGCATGCCGTGCAATCGTGTTTGAGTTGTTCCTTTTTCGCAGGTTCGGTACAGTATTTTTGTTTGTTGCGGATTTTGTTCCGTGCGGCAGAAATACGGTCGATTTCTTCGTTGACCTTTTCAAGATACTTTTGGATATCTTTCGGCGTGTCCAAATGCTCGCTGGCTACCAAGGTGAGTTCGGCGGTGTAGCGGTCGAGTTTGCGACACGCTTCTCGACATTCCGGCGATAGCGGTTTTTGGAACTGTTGCGTTTGCGGAAACGGTTCAATGCCGAGCACAATCGCAATACACCGAAAGAGCGATACATACCCGACAACGGTCGGTGCCGTCTTGTAAAACTCGCGCCGACGGTAATATTCTTCGGTCGGCGGTTTGCGGTAGATGTTGCGCGTATACGCTCCCATAAACTCGTAATACTGCCGCTGCACTTCGGGATTCCATTGGTTTTGCAAGAGACGCTCGCGGATGGCTTCCGGCTCATACGCAGGGCCGAGCCGATACAGGCGCGTGGGCTTTTTGGAATGGATCGGGCGAATGGTCGGATATGTTCGGTTTACATCAACAGACAACTCATACCCGAGTTTGCGGAGAACCGCGCACAGTTCGTTATGGCAACCGGAAAGCGAAATCGCTTTGTCGAGCGCTTCCCGCATCAGGTTGTACCGTGTGGGTTCACCGTTCTTTTCCGCAAAGTAAATGGAGCGCGGTGTTTTGTGTCGTTGCGGATCTTGTAGCACCGTCAGTTTGTGTTTCTCGCAGATGCGGTCGGATGCGTTGCGGAGGTCGTAGTAGGTTTTGTATTTGGCTTCGAGCTTTCTCCCGTCCCACATCCCGACCGAGTTGATAATAAAATGATTGTGGTATGTTCCCGTGTTAAAGTGGGTGGCAACTAACACCTGATAGTTGTCACCCCACACCTGCTTTGCCGTTTCCACACCGATGCGATGACAGTCCTCTGCCGACACCTCGCCGGTCTTAAACGATTGGTACGCGTGATAGGCGACATTGCCGCCGGTCTTGCCGAATCGTTTTTGCACCGCTGCCATCTCTTTGGCGGCGGTTTCCGCTTTACAGTTGATGCCGGTCACGGCATAACTTGTTTCGTTCTCATCGGCGGTTTTGGTTTTGTCGGTAGCGTAAACAAGCACTTGTTCCAGATCCGACAGTTTGGTTTTGTCCGGGTTTTGACAGTAATCCACGACACGAGCCACGCTGTCATGAATGGCCCAAATCTTCGTGACTGCCATCGGCATCCTCCTTTCCGTGATAC
>JAZRYM010000088.1:0-12055 GCA_045600765.1 Acutalibacteraceae bacterium
CGTCCGCGAGCGGACGGACGGCGAGGCAAGCGTAACAGCGCTTCGCCAATCCTCCCGCGAACAGATGGAGGAAAAAGAGCGCTTGTCCGGCGAAGTGGCGCGCTTGGAAGAAAAAGCGTTCCGCGCCGAAGCGGAAACGGACGAAATCGTCCGCAAGCTGTACGAGGAATACGAACTTACCCGCGCCGAAGCGGAAGCGCAGACCGCGCCGATTGAAAACGTCTCCGAAGCGCAAAAACGCCTGCAAGAATTGCGCAGTAAAATCCGCGCACTCGGCACGGTCAACGTGGACGCCATCGAGGAATACAAAGAAGTCAGCGAACGGTACGCCTTCTTGTCCGAGCAGGTGCAGGACGTCGAAACGTCCCGCACCGAACTGCTCAACCTTATCAATGACCTGACTACCCAAATGCGCGAAATTTTCGTTGACCGCTTCAACAAAATCAACAAGCATTTCGGTGTCGTGTTTGCCGAGATGTTCGGCGGCGGTAAAGCCGAACTGCAACTGGAAGAACCGGACGACGTGTTGCACTCCGGCATCCAAATGAACGTGCAACCGCCCGGCAAAGTCATCCTCAATATGGACGCGCTGTCCGGCGGCGAAAAGGCACTTACCGCCATCGCTCTGCTGTTCGCTATTTTGAAAGTAACGCCCTCGCCGTTCTGCGTGCTGGACGAGATTGAAGCCGCGCTCGATGACGTCAACGTCTCCCGCTACGCGCAATTCCTCCGCCGTATGACCGACGAAACCCAGTTTATCGTCATCACCCACCGCCGCGGCACAATGGAAGAAGCCGACGTGCTCTACGGTGTAACGATGCAGGAATCGGGTGTCACGAAACTGCTCGAACTGCGCGCAAGCGAAGTGGAAGAACGTCTCGGAATGAAACTGGGCGAGCGCGGCGAACCAACGTGACCGCACCCTCTTTTTTGACTCAACCACCCTCTTTGAAAGGATACGATTATGGGCTTTTTTGAAAAAATCAGCTCCGGGCTGAAAAAAACCAAACAAACGCTCTCCATGCCGGTCAGTTCCCTCTTTCGCTCCTCGCTGAGCGTCAACGACGAACTGTTTGAAGAACTGGAAGAACTGCTGATTATGGGCGACGTGGGCGCGGCGACCGCCAGCCGCATTTGCGACCTGCTGAAAACCCGCGTCAAGGAGCAGGGCATCAAAGACCCGATGGAAGCCAAAGCCGCCCTCCAAGACATTGTGGCGGAACTGCTGTCCGGCGGGCAGGAAATGGTGCTGGAAACGAAACCGTCGGTGGTGCTTGTCATCGGTGTCAACGGGGTCGGCAAAACCACCTCTATCGGCAAACTCGCCTCGTTCTACAAAGCGCAGGGCAAAAAAGTGTTGCTCTCCGCCGCCGATACGTTCCGTGCCGCCGCGATTGAACAGCTCGAAGTGTGGGCGAACCGCGCCGGTGTCGATATGGTGAAACACGGCGAGGGCGCCGACCCTGCCGCCGTAGTGTTTGACAGTTGCGCCGCCGCCAAAGCGCGCGGTGCCGATATTGTGATTGTGGACACCGCCGGACGGCTTCACAACAAAAAGAATTTGATGCAGGAACTGGAAAAAATCCACCGCGTCATTGACCGCGAACTGCCGAACGCCTCCAAAGAGGTGCTCCTCGTGCTCGATGCGACGACGGGTCAAAACGCCGTCAATCAGGCGCGCGAATTTAAGAACGCCGCCGCCATTACCGGCATCGTGCTCACGAAATTGGACGGCACGGCGCGCGGCGGAGTCATTCTCTCCATCCGCGAAGACCTCGACGTTCCGGTGAAATTCGTCGGTCTCGGCGAGGGTGTGGACGATTTGCAACCGTTCGACCCCGACGGCTTTGCCGCCGAACTGTTCTCGGAGGAGTGACAATGAAAGTCTTAATCGCCTCCCACAACGCGCATAAAATCGCGGAACTGTCCCGCATTCTCGCCGCCTGCGGCGTGGAAGCGGTCACCGCGGAGCAAGGCGGTTTCGCGCTCAGCGAGCCGGAGGAAACGGGCAGCACGTTCGCCGAAAACGCGCTCCTCAAAGCCAAGACCGCCTGCCTCGAAAGCGGTCTTGCCGCCGTGGCGGACGATTCCGGCCTTTGCGTGGATGCGCTGAACGGCGCACCGGGCATCTACTCCGCGCGGTTTGCGCCGGCGGGAAGCCGCAAAGCGACCGTGCTCGAAAAATTGGGCGATTTGCCCCACGAACAGCGCACCGCCCGCTTTGTTGCCGCCATTTGTTGCTACCTGCCAAACGGCGACACAATCACGGCAGAGGGCGTGTGCGAGGGATTTATCGCCACCGCCTGCCGCGGCGAATCGGGCTTCGGATATGACCCGATTTTTGAACTGCCGTGCGGCAAAACCTTTGCCGAAGTGACCGCCGCCGAAAAGGATGCGGTCAGCCACCGCGGATTGGCGCTCGCCGCCTTTTCCGCCCGCTTAAAATCGTATGTAACCACCCACAAGGAGGGGTTTTGATGACCAGTAAACAACGCGCCTACCTGCGCGGACTCGCCAACGACTATGAGCCCATTGTCCACGTCGGCAAAGGCGGATTGTCCGATACCGTGATAAAGCAGGCGGACGATGCACTCGAAGCACGCGAACTGATTAAAGGGCGCGTGCTCGAAACCGCGCCGCAATCCGCCCGCGAAGTCGCCGATGCGGTGGCGGCCGCCGTCGGTGCCGAAACGGTGCAGGTCATCGGGCGCACCTTTGTGCTCTATCGCCGCCGCGCGGAAGAACCGACCATCGTGCTGCCGCGCTAATCATTCGCTTTGTTTCTTTGACTTTGTTTTGGGAGGTGTGAGGGCTTTGAAAATCGGATTGTTCGGGGGTACGTTTGACCCCATCCACAACGGGCATATCGCGCTGTGCGAGGCGTTGCAACAAGCCCTCGGGCTTGACCGCATCATTTTGATGCCCACCGCCCAGCCACCCCATAAACTGAAAACCGAAATGGCGCCCGCCGCCCACCGCGCCGCCATGTGCGAACTGGCGGCGGAACCGTACCCCGCCCTCTCCGTCTCACGCGTGGAGATTGCGCGCGGCGGTGCCAGTTTTACCGCCGACACGCTCGATATTTTGCGTGCGCGTTACAAAGATGCCGAATGGTACTTACTGATGGGCGCGGATATGTTCTTGACCGTCTCCTCCTGGTTTCGGTATGAGGACATCAAAAAAGCCGCCGTACTGTGTACCGTCCCGCGGGACGACGTCTCCTTTGAGACGCTGTCCGCCCACGCCGCCAAACTCACGGCGAATGGCGCGCGCTGCCGCGTCGTACAAGCGGATACACCGCGCATCTCCTCCACGGCGCTTCGCAAAGCAATCAGCGACCGCGACAACCGCAACTGGCGCCGCTTTTTACCTGCCGCCGTGGCGGATTACATCGAAGACCACGACCTCTACTTACCGGATGCGATGGACACCGTGCCCACCACCAACGAACAATACACCGCCATTCTCAAACGGCGGTTGACTCCCTACCGCTTTGACCATTCCCTTGCGGTGGCGGACGAGGCGAAGCGGCTGGCGCCGCTGTACGGTGCCGACCCCGAAAAAGCCTACACCGCGGGACTGCTTCACGATATTATGAAAGACGCTTCTCCGGCGGAGCAATTAGGCGTACTTACCGGCTTCGGTGTCACCCCGGATAAAGATACGATGGACTCCCCGAAACTGTGGCACGCCGCCGTCGGCGCCGCTTTTTTGGAGCACGTGCTCGGTATCACCGACCAAGATATGCTCAACGCCGTGCGCTACCACACCACCGCGCGCGCCGGAATGTCGCCGCTGGAAAAAACCGTCTATATCGCCGATTTTACCGCTGTCGGGCGGCATTATCCCGACGTGGCGGAAATGCGCCGGCGCGCCGACATCTCGTCGGATGAGGCAATGCGCTACGCGGTGCGCTACTCCATTAACGAACTGAAAGAAAAGGGCCGCGAACCCCACCCCGACACCCTCGCCGCCCAAAAAGAATTACAGCAAACCCCCGCTTCACAAACAACGAAAGGATGACCGCATTATGGCAAAAGACAACCGTCAGAAAAAACGGATAAAAGCCGCAAAGAAAGCCGCCCGCGAAGCCAAACGCAGCGGCGGCACCGTCGTGACGAACCAAGCGCAAGTCCCGCTTCAAGGAAGTCGCGCGACCACAACCACCTCCGCAAAATCGTCCACCGCCCGCCGCAAAAAGAAAAAGAACGGCGCGCCGGTCGGCAAAATCATTTTGGTGGTGCTGTTTTTACTGTTCCTCGCCGCTTTGGTTTGGTTCGGAATATCGGCGACGAAATTCGTCAAATCCTACCTTTCGGGTGACGGCGAAATCGGCGAAACCGCCGTCGTCACCGCCAAAGAAAACGACAGCGTGGCGTACTACCTGCTCGGTATGCTCGGCAAAGAAAAAGCGGACGGTACCACCGGACGAATGCAAATGGTGTCGGTCGTCTGCTACGACAAAAAAGCCAAAACGGTCAACGTAATGCAGGTGCCCACCAACACCTACCTCGGCGACAGCGAACATTTCGCCGTCAGAACAGTAGGCGGCGTGTGGTCAAGCCCGAAAAAACTCGACTGGTGCGAAACCTGCCGCAAGCAGGTGTTTGACGCGGAAATCACCGACGGCAAGCACAACGCCCTGCTCGAAAACGGCAAACCGTGCAACACCAAAATCACGCAAAAAAAAGGAAGCGCGACGGGCAACTTGCTCGAAGTGTTCACCTTGCAATACACCTTGCCGATGGACAACTACTACATCTTCCCGCAAGAGGCTTTTGTAAAACTGGTTGACCTTGTGGGCGGTGTGGACATCAAACTCGGCGAAGCGATGACGCTCGGCAGCACCACCTACGATGCCGGCGTGCAAACAGTGGACGGCGAGGGCGCGCTTGAATACGCGCTCGGCGACTGGGAATCGGTGAACGGTGAACTGAAAAACCTCACCCGCCAACGTCAGGTGTACGTCGCGCTGTTTGAACGGCTGATGACCACCGACAAGAAAAAGTTGGACGATGACGTGCTCTACCCGCTGATGAAAGGCTCTACGCCTATCCGCACCAAGCGCGATAACGAGATTGCCGACGACATCAACCTGATGATTAAACTGGTCGGCGACTTGAATAAAGTCGACCGTTCGAACATCACCGTCTCCATCCTGCCGGGTGAAGTCGCGTCGCTGGACGGCAGCAACTTCTACTCCGTCCACAAAGACGAACTGTGCGAACTCATCAACAAGTCCTTTAACCCCTACGGTACCCCGCTGACAACGGAATTTTTGAAGATGGCGGAAATCGCAAACACCGAAAAATCCGACCTCAAAACCGCCACCTTTGACAAATTGCTTGTTAAGCAAACGGGTATGATTGCAGAAGAGGAGGAGGAAGAATGAGTTTGGACTCTCCGAAAGCTCTTTGCGAGGCGATTGTTCGCTCGCTCGACAACCACAAAGCGGCGGACATCCGCGCCATTGACGTGCACGGGCTGACCACCCTCGCCGACTACTTCGTGATTGCCGAGGGGCAAAGTTCCACCCAAGTGCGCGCTTTTACCGACTACGTGGAGGAAGACCTCAAAGCGCTTGGTGTCGAACCGCTTCGCACCGAGGGTTACCGTAACTCCTCGTGGGTGTTGCTCGACTACGGCGCGGTGGTCGTGCACGTGTTTTTGAAAGAGACGCGCGATTTTTACAATTTAGAACATCTTTGGAAAGACGGTGTCGACGTCGATATTGCCGCTTTCCTTGAAAATAACGAGAAATGAGATGACCAACTATGAACCGCTACGATTTTTCCTCCGTTGAGAAAAAATGGCAAAAAATTTGGGACGAAAAACAAACCTTCGCCGCCAAAGACAACTCCGACAAACCGAAATTCTACGGTTTGGTCGAATTCCCCTATCCGTCGGGCGCCGGAATGCACGTCGGACACATCAAAGCCTATTCCGGCCTTGAAGTGGTGTCCCGCAAACGCCGGTTGCAAGGCTACAACGTGCTGTTCCCCATCGGGTTTGACGCCTACGGTCTGCCTACCGAGAACTACGCCATTAAAACGGGGCTGCACCCCCGCCAAGTGACCGATATGAACATCGAAAAATTCACATCGCAGCTCAAAGCGGTCGGTTTCTCGTTTGACTGGAATCGCGTGATTGACACCACCGAGGAAAACTACTACCGCTGGACGCAATGGATTTTCCTCAAAATGTTTGAAAAAGGGCTCGTCTTCCGCGACAAAACGCTCGTCAACTACTGCCCGAGCTGTAAAGTCGTCCTCTCGAACGAGGACTCGCAGGGCGGAAAATGCGACATCTGCCACAGCGACATTGTGCAAAAATCCAAAGACGTGTGGTATCTGCGCATCACCGACTATGCCGACAAACTGCTCGAAGGCTTAAAAGAAGTGGATTTCCTGCCGAACATCAAACTCCAACAGGAAAACTGGATTGGCAAATCCACCGGTGCGTTCGTCAACTTCACCTTGTCGGGTCTTGACGAAACCCTGCGCATTTACACCACCCGTCCCGACACCCTCTACGGTGTCACCTTTATGTTGATGGCGCCGGGACATCCCCTGCTCGACAAATATCAGGATAAAATCAAAAACTTCGACGAGGTGGTTGCCTACCGCGCCGAATGTGCCAAAAAAACCGAGTTTGAGCGCACCCAACTGGCCAAAGACAAGACGGGTGTGAAACTCAGCGGTCTTTGCGCCACCCACCCGCTGACCGGCGAAGACATCCCGATTTTCATCTCCGACTACGTGATGATGGGATACGGTACCGGCGCGATTATGGCGGTGCCGGCACACGATGACCGCGACTACGAATTTGCCAAAAAATTCGGCATCGACATCATCGAAGTCATCAAGGGCGGCGATATCGAAAAAGAAGCGTACACCGGCGACGGCGAAATGGTCAACTCCAAATTCCTCGACGGGTTTACGAACAAAAAAGATTCCATCGCCCGTATGATTGAATATCTCGAAGAACAGGGCGTCGGCGAAAAAGGCGTCCAGTACAAAATGAAAGACTGGGCGTTCAACCGCCAACGCTACTGGGGTGAGCCGATTCCGATTGTCCATTGCCCCACCTGCGGTATGGTGGCGGTGCCGTATGAGGAACTGCCGCTGAAACTCCCGAAAATGGAGAAATTTGAGCCCGGCTCGGACGGCGAAAGCCCGCTTGCCAAGGTGGACGATTTCGTCCATTGCACCTGCCCGAAATGCGGCGGCGCGGCGAAGCGCGAAACGGATACCATGCCGCAATGGGCCGGCTCGTCGTGGTACTTCCTGCGCTACATCGACCCGCAAAATAACGAGGCGTTTGCCGACCCCGACAAACTGAAATACTGGCTGCCGGTTGATTGGTACAACGGCGGTATGGAACACGTCACCCGCCACCTCATCTACTCCCGCTTCTGGTATAAATTCCTCTACGACCTCGGCGAAGTGCCGGTGTCCGAGCCGTACGCCAAACGCACGGCGCAAGGGCTTATCCTCGGGCCGGACGGCGAAAAGATGAGCAAATCCAAGGGCAACGTCGTTGACCCGAACGAGGTCGTCGAACAGTACGGCGCGGACGTGCTTCGCCTTTACGTCCTCTTTATGGGCGACTACGAAAAGGCCGCGCCCTGGTCGGAAAACAGCGTGCGCGGTTGCAAACGTTTCATCGACCGTCTGTGGGCACTCCAAGAGATGGTGACCGATGACGAGGGCTACTCGAAAGAACTGGAAGCCGCCTTCCACCGCACCATTAAAAAGGTGTCCGAGGACTTTGAAACCCTCAAATACAACACCGCCATCGCGGCGATGATGACCCTCTTAAACGAGATTTACGACAAAGGTTCCGTCACCCGCGGCGAACTCAAAACCTTTATCACCCTCTTAAACCCCGTTGCCCCGCACATCACCGAAGAAATCTTTGAGCAAATGGGCTTCGGCGGTATGCTCAACGAGTCGAGTTGGCCGACGTGGGACGACGCGAAATGCGTGGAACAGTCGGTGGAAATCGTCGTGCAGGTGAACGGCAAAATCCGCGCGCGCCTGAACATCGCGCCCGATATGGCGAAAGAGGACGTGCTCGCCCTCGCCAAGGCGGAGGAAAAGGTTGCCGCCGAACTCTCCGGCAAAACGCTCGTCAAAGAACTCTACGTCCCCGCAAAACTGGTCAACCTCGTCGTGCGCTGACCGATTTTTCGAAAAAACGGGACGTTTCCCCAAAAAACGCAAAAATTCCCGCGTTTTTTGTCGGGAAAGTTATAGAAATCTCTTGACGAAACCGTTTTTTTGCGGTATACTGTCTTCTGTTATGTGGCGAAATTACCGCCTTTCCAAAATCGAGGGGAGGGAACATAGATGTCCGAAGTCCGAGTCAAAGAGAACGAGAGCCTTGATAGCGCCCTGCGTCGCTGGAAGAAATCCTGCGCCCGTTCCGGTGTGCTTGCCGAAGTTCGCAAAAGAGAACATTACGAGAAGCCGTCGGTTCGCCGTAAGAAAAAATCCGAGGCCGCCCGCAAAAGAAAGTTCAAATAATATCGCGTAAGAGCGGGCAAGAAATCTTGATTTCTTGCCCGCTTTTCTATTTCCTCCGTCGATTTTTGCCAATCCGACAAAAAAGGAGTATTCGTATGTCGATTTTTTATCCTGCCCTTTTGCGCGAGCGCATACAAAACGTCACCGTGGACGATTTGCGCTCCCTCGATGTGGAGGGAATTTTGCTCGACGTGGACAACACGCTGACAAAATTCCACAGTCTGGAAGTGTCCGATGAGGTGCGTGACTGGCTTAAAATGGTACAAGACGCCGGATTCAAAGTTACCGTCGTCTCCAACGGGTTTGCGAAGCGCGTACTGCCGCTGACGAACGAACTCGGGTTGCGCGCGGTGTCCCTTTCGTGCAAGCCGTCGCCCATCGGGTTTTGGCGCGGCGCGAAACGGCTCGGTCTGCCCCGCAAAAAATGCGTCGCCATCGGCGACCAGATTTTCACCGACGTGCTCGGCTCGAAACTGGCAGGGGTCAAAATGCTGCTCTTAATGCCCATTGAACTGGAACGCAACCGTCCTACCATCCTATTCCGCCGTCAATTTGAAAAAGGCATTGTCCGCCGCTTCCGCGAAAAACATCCGGAACGGCTGTAAGGAGGGCGCAGAATGTCAACCGATTTAGTCGCCCGCTTCGGGCCCGCCGGCAACTGCGACGATTTCACCGCCGCCGGCTATAAACACAGCGCCGATATGCCCGTTTTTGCCGCCTCGTTCGGCTTAAATGCGTATGAATACCAGTGCGGCCGCGGTGTCCGTTTGTCGGACGATACCGCCGCCGCGCTTCGTCTAAACGCCGAAGCGCACGATGTGCAACTGTCGCTGCACGCGCCCTATTTCATCTCGCTTGCCAGCGACGACGCGCAAAAACGCGACAACAGCATCCGCTACATCCTCGACAGCGCCGACGCGGTGGCGCGCCTCGGCGGCAACCGCATTGTGGTGCACCCCGGCGGGCTGTGCGGCCTCTCCCGCAAGGATGCGACCGCGCTCGCCTGCGACACCCTCGCCCGCGCGCAACACGCGCTCGACGAGGCGGGACTCGATTTTGTCCACATCTGCCCCGAAACGATGGGGAAAATCAACCAGTTAGGCGACCTTGCCGAAGTGATGCAATTTTGCGCCGTAGACGAGCGCTTTTTGCCCTGCATCGACTTCGGACACCTCAACGCCCGCACCCACGGCGAACTGTCCTCCAAAACGGCGTATGAAGCGGTGCTTAACACCCTTGAAAACGCGCTCGGACTTGACCGCGCGCGGCAATTCCACGCCCATTTTTCCAAGATTGAATACACCGACGGCGGCGAAAAACGCCACCTGACCTTTGAAGATACCGCGTTTGGCCCCGACCCCGCGCCGCTGATGCAACTGCTCGCCGCGCGGGCGTGGACGCCCACCTTTGTGTGCGAATCGGCGGGAACGCAGACCCGCGATGCCAAAACGCTCATGACCTTGTTTGAGGAGGCGGCACTATGACCCACGTCGAAGCCCTGCAACAAACCCTGCAACCGGGCGAAGCCGCGCTTGTCACCTCTGCCGCCGCGCGCCATTGGCTCTCCGGCTTTTTCGCGGACGACGGCGCAATTTTGTGTACCCGCACCAAAGCCGTGTACCTTTTAGACTCCCGCTACATCGAAGCGGGACAACACGCGGTAAAAACCCTGCCCTGCGCGCTGATGACCCGCCTTTTCCCGTCGGTCGCCGCCTTTTTGGGCGAGCAAAACGCCGAAACCTTGCTCACGCAGGCGCAGGCGATGACCGTTGCCGAACACAAACGGTTGCAAACGGCGCTCGACGGCGTGTGCACCGTCCTTGCCGACGGGCGGCTGGATAGCGCGATTGAACAAGGGCGGCGGGTCAAAACCGCCGAGGAAATACGCCACCTTAAAGCGGCACAAGCCCTCACGGACGACGGCTTTTCTTACATTCTTCCCCGCCTCGCCGTCGGTCGTACCGAACGGGAAATTGCGCTCGAATTGGAGATGTATCTGCGCCAAAACGGCTCGG
The DNA here is from genome assembly GCA_045600765.1 of Acutalibacteraceae bacterium. Taxonomy (GTDB): domain Bacteria; phylum Bacillota; class Clostridia; order Oscillospirales; family Acutalibacteraceae; genus RGIG426. The sequence goes on from JAZRYM010000088.1 coordinate 10,544, forward strand.
AGGGTGTCTCGTTCGACTTCATCGTGGCAAGCGGCGAAAACGGCTCCTGCCCGCACGCCGTGCCCTCCTCCCGCGCTTTGCAAAAGGGCGACCTTGTCACCTTTGACTTCGGCGCGGTGGTCGGCGGAATGCACGCCGATATGACCCGCACCGTCGCTCTCGGCGCTGTGTCGGAACAGCAAAAAACAATCTACGAAACCGTCCTTGCCGCCCAAACCGCCGCCCTCGCGCGCGTGGCACCCGGCGTGCGCTGTGCCGACGTCGACCGTGCCGCACGCGACGTGATTGCCGCCGCCGGCTACGGCGATGCGTTCGGCCACAGCACCGGTCACGGTGTCGGCTACGAAATCCACGAAGCGCCGAACCTCTCCCCGCGCGCCGACGACACCGCCCTGTTCGAAACCGGCAACGTCGTCACGGTGGAGCCGGGCATCTACCTGCCGGGTGTCGGCGGGGTGCGCATTGAAGATATGGCGCTTGTGACCGAAAACGGCGCCGAAAACCTGACAAAATCGAAAAAAAGTTTGCTTATCGTGTAATTTTCGGCAAATATCTCTTGCAAAAAACGGAAAAATACAGTAAAATAAAGAAAATAGGTTTATAGGAGGATAACTACTATGGTTTCTGCAGGCGATTTTCGCAACGGCGTTACGTTCGATATGGACGGCGTCGTGTTCCAAATCGTGGAATTTCAACACGTCAAACCCGGCAAAGGTGCCGCCTTTGTCCGCACCAAAATCCGCAACGTGATTTCCGGCGCGGTCATTGAAAAAACCTTCAACCCGAACGACAAATTCCCGACCGCTTACGTCGAGCGCAAAGAGATGGAATATTCCTACAACGACGGCGATCTCTACTACTTTATGGATCCCGAGTCGTATGAACTCGTCCCGCTGAACAAAGACGTTTTGTCGGACAACTTCCGTTTCGTGAAAGAGAATATGGTCTGCCGTGTGGCGTCCTACAAAGGCAACGTCTTCGGCGTGGAACCCCCGAACTTCGTGGAACTCCAAGTGACCCAGACCGACCCCGGCTTCAAAGGCGACACCGCCACCAACGCCACCAAACCGGCGACGCTGGAAACCGGCGCGGAAGTCCGTGTCCCGCTGTTCATCGACGAGGGTGAAATGATTCGCATCGACACCCGCACCGGCGAATATATGGAGCGTGCCTAAGGCATACTATCTTTGATTTCTGAATTTTACAAGGAGGAATCACTATGACTGTCAGCGAAAAAGTGGCGTATCTGAAAGGCCTCGCCGAGGGTATGAAACTCTCCGAGGACAACGACGCCGATAAATTGACCCTGAAAATCCTCGACGTGTTGTCCGACATCGCCCTCGATATGGAGGACATCGACGACGCGCTCGCCGAACTCTCCGCCCAGGTGGACGAGATTGACGAAGACCTCGCCGCGGTGGAAGAAGACGTCTATGACGACGGTTGCGGCTGCGGTTGCGGCTGTGGCGACGATTGCGACTGCGGTTGCGATTGCGGTTGCGGTTGCGGCGA
>JAZRYM010000089.1:0-10149 GCA_045600765.1 Acutalibacteraceae bacterium
AGCGCCTTAAAACACAGATTTTGGATGAAGAACGCGAAAAACCGCCCCGACTATACTGACGTATAGCGGGGCGGTTTGACAATGTTCTGCGCCAAAATCTCGTGTTTTTAAGGAATACATTCCTTACGAACTCCCGGCCAAACCGTGGGGGTTGTTTTTTACACGTCCGTATGCTCGCACACCTCGCGAATTTTGTCGCGCAGGGTGACGAAATCGGCGAACCATTCGCCTTTTTTGCGCGGGTCGCGCAGCACTGCGGCGGGGTGAAGCGTGCCCATAAGAAGCACGCCGTTCCGCTCAAAAAACTGCCCGTGTTCGCGGGTCACTTTGAAATCTTTGTTGATAATGCGGCAGGCGGCAACCCGTCCGAGACAGACGATGATTTTCGGGCGAATAAGCGCCACTTGCGCGCGAAGCCAGTCGATGCACGCTTCCTGCTCCTCGGGGAGCGGGTCGCGGTTTTGCGGCGGGCGGCATTTGACAATGTTGGCGATATAAATATTTTTCTCGCGCGACAACCCGACCGCTTCCAGCGCCAAATCGAGCAATTTTCCGCCGCGACCGACAAACGGTTCGCCCTGCAAATCCTCGTTTTCGCCGGGGCCCTCGCCCACAAACAGCACTTCCGCCTGCCGGTTGCCTATCCCGACTACCACGTTGTGACGTGTTTTGCAAAGGTCACACCGCTCGCAAGCGAGACATTCCGCGGTAAGTTGGTCAAAATCGTCAAAACGACACGGTTCACTCATAAAAATCCGCCCTCTTTCAAAAAAAATTAAACTTTTTCTGTATTATAGCACATTTGCTCTTGAAAAGAAAGAAAAATTGCGGTACAATTTAGGATAGTATCGAAAAACATAAAGAAACGGAGAATACTACTATGGAAAACGGTATTTTAGTCGAAACTTCGGCGCGCCATCTGCACGTTACGCGGGAACATTTGGACATTTTGTTCGGTGAGGGCTACGAACTCACCTCCAAAAAAGACCTGTCGCAACCGGGTCAGTTTGCCTGCGAAGAGCGGGTGGACATTGTCGGTCCGAAACGCACGCTGTCCGGCGTGTCCATTCTCGGCCCTATCCGCAAAGCGACGCAGGTGGAACTGTCGCTGACCGACGCGCGCTCTATCGGCGTTGCCGCGCCGGTGCGTGAATCGGGCGACATTGCCGGTTCGGGTGCGTGCAAAATCGTCGGCCCGAAAGGCGAAGTGGAGATTTCCGAAGGGGTCATCGCCGCGAAACGCCACATTCACATGACTCCCGCCGACGCGAAAGCGTACAACGTGGAGGATAAAGAAATCGTGTCTGTCCGCCTCGAAACCGAGGGTCGTTCGCTTACGTTTGACGACGTGGTGGTGCGCGTGTCCGACAACTTCTTCCTCGCGATGCACATCGACACCGACGAATCCAACGCCGCCGGTTTCTCGCCCGCCATCAAAGGCATCATCATCAAAAAATAATTCCCCCCGGAAGTAAAAACAGGAGGACGTTCTCATGGAATTTTTAGACAAGTTGGCCCCGCTGGACCGTGAGGTGTACGATGCGTGTGCATCGGAACTTGCCCGCCAGCAACACAACATCGAACTCATCGCCTCGGAAAACATCGTGTCGGAGGGTGTGCTGTATGCCGCCGGCTCGGTGCTGACCAACAAATACGCCGAGGGGTATCCCGGACACCGTTACTACGGCGGGTGCCAGTACGTGGATATCGTGGAAGACCTCGCGCGCGACCGTGCCAAAAAACTGTTCGGCGCGGAACACGCGAACGTGCAGCCTCACTCCGGCGCGTCGGCGAACCTCGCCGCGTTCTGCGCCTTTATGAAACCGGGCGACACGGTGCTCGGTATGGGTCTGCCGAGCGGCGGTCACCTCTCGCACGGCACGAAATTCAACATTTCGGGCAAACATTACAACTCCATTTCCTATGGACTCAACGAGGAGACCCAGCTCATCGACTACGACGAGATGCGCCGCCTCGCAAAAGAGCATAAACCGCAACTCATCGTGGTGGGCGCTTCCGCCTACCCGCGTATCATTGACTTCAAACTCTGCCGCGAAATCGCGGACGAGGTCGGCGCGTACCTGATGGTGGATATGGCGCACATCGCCGGTTTGGTTGCCGCGGGTGTGCACCCGTCTCCCGTGCCGTATGCCGACGTCGTGACCACCACCACCCATAAAACGATGCGCGGCCCGCGCGGCGGTCTTATCCTCTGCAAAGAGCAATACGCGAAGCAGGTGGACAAAGCCGTTTTCCCGGGAACGCAGGGCGGCCCGCTGATGCACATCATCGCCGCCAAAGCGGTGATGCTCGGCGAAGCGCTCAAACCGGAATTCAAAGCCTATCAAGAGCAAATCGTGAAAAACGCCGCGGTTCTCGCCGACGAGCTGAAAGCCGCCGGGTTTGACCTCGTGTCGGGCGGCACGGACAACCACTTGATGCTCCTCGACCTGCGCTCGGTGGGTCTCACCGGTGCGGAACTGGAACGCCGTCTCGACGAGGTGCACGTTACCGCCAACAAAAACGCCATCCTCAACGACCCGCAACCCTCCTCGATTACGAGCGGTATGCGTCTCGGTACGCCGGCGGTCACGTCCCGCGGCTTCAAAGAAGCGGAGATGAAAGACATCGCCCGTTTCATTAAAGAAACCGCGTTCGATTTCGACGCCACCAAAGACCGTGTTACCGAGGAAGTCATCGCGCTTTGCGAGCGCTTCCCGATTTACGCGAAATAAACCAACTTAAAACGAAAAAGGAGAATGCTTTATGGGACCCTTTATTGTGATTGGTATTATCATTGTCGTCTTCTTGGCTCTGTCCATCCGTGTCGTGCCGCAGGCACACGAATACGTCATTGAATTCCTCGGCAAATACCGCAAAACCTGGGGCGCGGGCATCCACTTCCTCATCCCGTTTTTTGAAACGATTGCCAAACGTATCACGTTGATGGAGCAACTGCTCGACGCGCCGCCTCAACCGGTGATTACCGAGGATAACGTCACGATGCAGATTGACTCGGTGGTGTATTTCCGCATTTTTGATGCGAAACTGTACGCCTACGGTGCGGTCAACCCCATCAGCGCCCTCGAAAACCTCACCGCGACCACGCTTCGTAACATCGTCGGCGAACTCGACCTTGACGGTACGCTGACCTCCCGCGACGTCATCAACGCGAAGATGACCGAAATCATCGACAAAGCGACCGATGAATGGGGTATCCGCGTCACCCGCGTGGAGCTGAAAAACATCATTCCGCCGAAAGAAATCCGCGACGCGATGGAAAAACAGATGAAAGCAGAACGCGAACGCCGCGAAACCCTGCTTCAAGCCGAAGGTCACCGCGATGCGATTGTGACCCGTGCCGAGGGTGAAAAACACGCCGCCGTCCTCGCCGCCGAAGGTGAGCGCGACGCGCGCATCGCCCGCGCCGAAGGTGAAGCGAAAGCCATCCTGCTTCAAAAACAAGCTGAGGCCGCCGGTATCCGCGCCTTGATGGAAGCCCGTCCCAACGCCGCCGTGCTGGAACTCAAACGCTATGAAGCCCTCATCAAAGCGGCAGATGGGCAAGCATCCAAAATCATCATCCCGACCGACGTGGCCGCCGGTGTCGCCAAAAATGTCGTGTGGAACGAAACCACCGGCATCGGCAGCACCACCGTCCCCGCGCCGAAAGCGCCGCCCGCACCGGAAGTTGACCCGTGCTGCGACCGCTTTAAGACCGACGAAGAATAAGAAAAACGAGAAACTCCCGCAGTCAATGACTGCGGGAGTTTTTGTCTATATATAGGGTATATATATTATATTATATACATTATATACTATACACTATCCTTATTTCCTTGTCGCTTGGCGGAAGTCATACACCGCGCCGTAGATGCCGCCGCCAAACGGGTGAACGGTCACACCCTGCACCCCTTCGCCGAACGCAAACGTGCGCGCGGGGTAGGATAGCGGCAAACACGGGCAAGTCGCAAACAGTCGCGCTTGCGCCTTTTCATACGCCGCTTTGGTGTCGGCGGCAACCGCCTCGTTCAAAAGACGGTCAAAGGTCGTGTCGGAAAACCCGGTGACGTTTCCGCCGTTTTTGCTCGAAAACGCCGCAAGGGCTTTGCCGACCGTGTCGCCGGTGCTCACCACCGTACCGAGCGCCAACTCAAAATCGCCGCGCCGCAATCGGGCGGTCAGTTCCGCTTCGGGCAATTTTTCTATCTTAAAATAGAGCGAAAATTCCTTTTGAAACCGTTGCAAAATCTCTTTTGCGAGAGCCACCGACAAGTCGTCCTCTCCGCAAAGCAAGGTCAGTTGCGGCAAATTGCCCACTTTTTTCCCCTTGGAAAGAGCGGGAAATGTTGCTCCCTCGCTCGCAAACGGCGCGCCGTTATACAGCGTATCGGGCGGGACAAACCCCGTTGCCACCTCAGCACCCGCATCGTTCAACATCGTTTCCAGTTTCGCGCGGTCAAGGGCGGCGCAAAGGGACACGCGGGTGGAAGCGGCACTCAGCGCATCGGTCGCCGTATTAAACCACAGCGCATACAACCCGTCGTGTACCGTTTCCGTCGTGCATTTGGCGCGCTTAGCCGCCGCCACTTGGTCACTCGGCACGGCGCAGGCAGACAGCGCTCCCGTTTCGAGCAACCGCACCGCATCGCTCTCGTCCACGTTCAACACGTAGCGCACCGCATCGGACAAAATTTCCTCCGATGCATAATACTTCCCGTTTTTGCGTAAAATAAGGTATTCCCCGTGACTCCACGAAGACAGCGTAAACCCGCCGTTGCACAAAAGATAATCCGCTTCCATCCCGTAATGACCGGCGGATTTCTCGAAAAACACACGGTTGCAAGGATAAAACGCGGTGGACGCCGCCTTGGTCGGAAAATTCGCATCGGGTTTTTTCAGCGTAACGGTCAACGTCTGCGCATCGGTGGCAACAGCGGACGCGATATTCTCAAACTCTCCGGCGAGCGGCGAACGGGTCGCCTTATCCGCCGCGCGCGCAAACGCAAAGGCGAAATCGTCCGCCGTAAGCGGCGTTCCGTCACTCCAAACCGTGTCGCGCAGGAAAAACGTCACCGTCTTGTTATCGGCGGAAACCGTCCATTTTTCGGCAACGCCGGGAACAACCTCACCCTCTGCCGATAAGCGCGTAAGCCCCTCCATAACGGCGCAAAGCACCTCTTTGGAGGCGGCATCCTTCGCCATTTGCGGGTCTAACTGGGCGGGCTCGGCACACAACGGGAAACGAAGCGCCGCGCCGTACTTCGATTGGCGCGCGTTGCACCCGCAAAAACAACCGCACAGCATCGCCAGCAACAAACCAACCGCCATCATCCGTCGGATACGCATACGCTTCCCTCCTTTTTTCGTGTGTATCGTGCTCTTTTTTTGCGGTTGCACCACAAAAAATTCTATGCGTATTGTACCACGATTTGCCCCAAAATACAAGGGTTTTCAGGGGTTTTTCGCTTGTCAAGTCGGCGAGGGAAGGAATTTTTTGCCACAATAGACAAAAATTCGGCGGTTTTCGCTATTTGTGGCAAAAATGCGGCAAAGTAAGACTTGCGGAAAAATTCCGCCGTGATTTTTCCGCAAATTGCCCTATGCGGCGGTTTTTTCGCCTTTGGGAACGCGCCACAAGCACACCGAGCGTAAAGGGAAAACCCTTTACGTCTGTTGTGCACTTTTCACAAAAATGAGCACCTTGTTTGGTTTGACAAAGGAACTCTTGCCCGCTATACTAGCCTAGCATAAGAAATTCGCCCTTGATTTCGGGCTTCAATTTCTTCCGATAGGCTACGCCATCGAATCATTCCGTCGGTGGGAGCGAGACGCTCCCTTTTTTTAATCCCTTCTACCGGTTCGCCCGACGGAGAAGAAAGGAATTGCATATACTGATGATGACAAAATGGAAGACCGCCCTCCGGCGCGTGTTGAGCAATCGTTGGATTTCGCTCGGCTCCGTGGCGGCGCTGACACTCATCTTGACCGGCGTTTTAGCAACCACCTCCTCGAAAAGTGATATCGCGGTTTCCGCTGCGCCGACCAAAGAGACGTCCGCTTCTGTTGTCGCCGCAATGACCGTTACGGTCACGGCGGACGGCAAAACACAAACTCTTACCCCCGAGGAGGGCACGGTGGAACAGGCGCTTGCCGCCGCGCACATCACCCTTTCGGAGGACGACAAAGTGACCCCGAACCTCCAAACCACGCTGAAAGACGGGCTCGAAATTACCGTCACCCGCATTGAATTCGTCGAGCGGGTGGAGTTGGAATCCATCCCCTTTGAAAAGGTGGAAAAAACCGATTCTTCCCTGGCGGCGGGCAAAAAAGTGCAAAAACAAATCGGTGCCGAGGGCATCCGAGAACGGGTGTTCTGCGACAAAGTGGTGGACGGCAAAGTGGAAAGCAGCAAAGAACTGCGTTCCTCCGTCGTGACCGAACCGGTCGATGAAGTGTGGAATATCGGCCCGAAAAAATCAACGCCCGTCGCGAAACCGGCAGGGGTCATCACCGACGCTTCCGGCAAACCGACGAACTACAAATCCTGCCTGACCGGTGTTGCCACCGCCTACACAAGCGACCGCGGCAACGCGGGCACGGTGACTGCCAGCGGTGCGAGAGCGCAAGTGGGTATTGTCGCCGTCAACCCGGCAATCATTCCGCTCGGAACCAAGTTGTATATCGCCTCACCCGACGGCTCGATAGTGTACGGCTACGCCGTTGCCGGTGACACCGGCGGCGCGATGTATAACGGCGATGCGCTTATCGACTTGTTCTACGACACCTACGAGGAATGCATCCAGTTCGGTCGTCGCACCATGAACGTCTATATCTTGGAATAATTACGTTGTTACAAACGCCTGTTTTCTCTTGAAAGCAGGCGTTTTTCTTTTGTTCCCCTTGTTTTTTTCGGTGCGCCGTGTTATAATAGGACGGTATATATGAAAGAAAGGCGGGAGATTTGTGAACGGCACATTAAACGACACCATTGTCGCCATTTCGACACCGCTCGCGCCCGCCGGACTCGGCGTGTTGCGCCTCTCGGGCGAAGAGGCGCCCGCCATCGCGGACAAATTGTTCCGCCCGGTGGACGGCGCGCGTATGCCCTCTGCCCTTTCCGGCTACACCGCCGCCTACGGGCATTTGTTTGACGAAAAGGGCGATTTTGACGATGCGGTGGCGCTCGTGTTTCGCGCGCCACACAGTTACACCGGCGAAAACGTGGTGGAACTGTCCTGCCACGGCGGGTTGTATATCTTGCAACGCGCTGTCGCCGCCGCCGTTTCGGCGGGTGCGCGCCCTGCCGATGCGGGCGAATTCACGAAGCGCGCCTTTTTGAACGGAAAAATGGATTTGACCGGCGCCGACGCCGTAATGGACTTAATCGGCGCGCAAGGCGAACTCGCCGCGAAAACCGCCCTGGCGGCGCGCGAGGGCGCGACTTTCCGCGCACTTGATGCCGTCAAAGCCGGCCTGCTTGCCGTCGCGGCGCAGGCGGCGGCATACGTCGATTACCCCTATGAGGATATTCCCGAGCTGTCAACCGACGCGCTCGCCGCCACCCTCTCGTCGGCGGAAGCCGCGCTGTCTGCCCTGCTTTCCACCTTTGACGCGGGCAAAATCTTGCGCGAGGGGATTGACACCGTGATTGTCGGCTCGCCCAACGTGGGCAAATCCACGCTGATGAACCGCCTTTCGGGGTATGAGCGCAGTATCGTGACCGACGAAGCGGGCACCACCCGCGACGTGGTGGAAGAAACGGTGCGGCTCGGCGACGTGACGTTGCGCCTTGCCGACACCGCCGGCATCCGAAAAACGGACAACCTTGCCGAATCCATCGGCGTGCAACGCGCGAAAGACCGACTTGACCGCGCGGCGCTCGTGCTGTGCGTGTTTGACGGCGGCAAGCCGCTGTCGGACGAAGACCTCGCCCTCGCGAACACCGCCGCGGAAAGCCCCTTTGCCGTCGCGGTACTCAATAAATCCGACTGCGGCACCGCGGGCGAAGACACGTTGCGCGCCCTCTTTTCCGAAGTGGTGGTGCTGTCCGCCAAAACGGGCGACGGCATCGCCGACCTCGCCGCCGCCGTACGCCGTATCACGGGACTTGCCCGCCTGACGGGCGACGAAGCTCTCTTGTCTACCGAGCGCCAACGCGCCGCGGCACAAACCGCGCTTGCCGCCGTGCGCCGCGCATCCGAAGCCGCCGCCGCGGGGCTGACACCCGACTTAATCGGCGCGGACGTGGAGGATGCCATCGCCGCCATCGCCACGCTGACGGGCGAACGAGTCAGCGAAGCGGTTGTGAGCGAAGTGTTCTCCCGCTTCTGCGTGGGAAAATAATGTTTCCTTTTCATCGTTGCATCACCTTTTGCGTAAAACCCCTTTCATCCCGTGTTTGTGTATGAAAAAACGGGCAAAAATGCGGCAATCTGCCGATTTTTATAGTTTGTTTACACTTTTCTTCCGAAAAGGCGTTATGCTGAATTCGGAAAATTTTTCACAAGGAGAGCGACATCTATGATTGACGTTGAGCATCTGTCCAAAAGTTACGGTCAGCACGTCGCCGTGCGCGACCTGTCCTTTTCGGTGGCAGAGGGCGAAATCCTCGGATTTTTAGGGCCGAACGGCGCCGGAAAATCCACCACGATGAATATGCTGACGGGTTATCTGTCCGCCACGGCGGGCAGCATTACCGTCAACGGGTTTGACGTGCTTGCCGAGCCGAACGGCGCGAAAGCGAGCATCGGTTACCTGCCGGAAAACCCGCCGCTGTACCCCGATATGACGGTAAAAGAGTACCTTGATTTTATGTACGACCTCAAAAAATGCGCGTTGCCGCGCCAAAAACACTTGGCGGAAATTTGCCGCCTTGTCAAAATCGACGAGGTAACGGGACGGCTGATTAAAAACCTCTCCAAAGGCTACCGTCAGCGCGTCGGTCTGGCGCAGGCGCTCATCGGCAACCCGCCGGTGCTCATTTTGGACGAGCCGACCGTCGGACTTGACCCGAACCAAATCATCGAAATTCGCACCCTTATCAAAAGCCTCGGCAAACACCACACCGTCATTCTCTCCTCCCACATCTTGCCGGAGGTGGAGGCGGTGTGCGACCGCTTGATTATTATCAGCGAGGGAAAAATCGTCGCGGACGGCACTCCCGCCGAACTCGCCAAAGCGCAGGCGGACAACCGCCGCCTGACGGTGGAGATTGAGGGCGACGAAACGGAAGTATCCGCCCTGCTCAAAAACCTGCCGGGCGTAAAATCGGTGACGGCTCTCGGCAAAAAGGAAGCGGGCGTGTTCGCGTTCCGTATTCAGCCGCAGCCGAACGCCGATATTCGCCGCGACCTCTTTACCCGCTTGTCCGAAGCGGGTGCGGTACTTTTAAGTTCCCGCTCGAACGAGCCGACGCTTGAAGAACTGTTTATTTCGCTGACCCACGGCGACAATGCCGAAAGGAAAGAAGGTGAGGGCGCATGAGTGCTATTTTCAAACGGGAACTGCGTTCCCTCTTCTCCTCCCCGCTCGCGTACCTCGTGCTCGCGATTTTGTTCGCCATCTCCGGCTACTACTTCTACCTCGCCAATATGGAGTTCGGCTATCGCTCGCTGAACTACGTCTTTTCCGCGCTGTACAGTTTCGCCTGCTTCCTTGTGCTCCCCATCTTGACGATGCGGCTCTTCTCGGAAGAAAAACGGCAAAAAACCGACCAAGCGCTGTTCACCGCGCCCGTCAGCCTGACCGGCATCGTGATGGGCAAGTTTTTCGCGGCGTTCCTCGTCTTTTTGCTCGGCATCTCCATTACACTGGTGCTCGCCGTCGTTATCGCCTTTGTCGCCGACCCCGGCTGGATGTCGGTCATCGGCAACTTTATCGGGCTTGCCCTTTACGGAGGAATGCTCATCGCGGCGGGTCTGTTCTTCTCCTGCCTGACCGAAAGCCAACTGGTTGCCGCGCTGTGCACCTTTGCGTTTGAACTGGTGCTCTCCTCCGTCAACTATTTGACAACCGTGTTTTCCGATAACAAATTCGTGGAAACGGTCGTAAACTTCCTCTCCGTCTCCGACCGATACAGCCACTTTACCGCCGGCGCCATTCACTACGGCGACATCGTCTTTTTCCTCTCGATGCAGGCGCTGTTCC